>JAJEEZ010000448.1:0-4488 GCA_022820705.1 Candidatus Latescibacterota bacterium
GCCACCGCTTCCAACCCGCTCGGCACCGAGATCCAATAGCGATAGATCTTGTCGGCCATTACTCTGCTCGTCCGGTAGGCACAAGCGGCCTCAACACTGAGGCCGGACTGCACTGCATCGCGCTCAGGTGCGTCGGCGACAAGCAACTCTCCAGCACGTCGAGAATATCGCCGACCGCAATCTGTTCGTGGACATCAAAATAGACGCTAGGGGCCGCCCCACTAACCGCAGCAGAGCAGAGCATATCGACCACCTCCTCGGCTTGCTCCCACGCACGCAGCAGCAAGCCATAGGCTTTGCGCTTGGCGCGGCCCAAGTCCGCCGCCACAGCGCGCTCGTCTAGGCTGGCCAATGCGGCGTTTATTTTCTCGCACAACCGGTCGCTCTGCTGGGTATATCCGCCCACTGTGCAAAAGCAGAACGTCTGCTCGGCATAGACCTCGGCTCCAAAGGCATCGCCGTCGATTAGGCCATCTTCGTAGTGCGCGGCAAAAAAATCGCTCGCTGGCCCCAAGGCAATGTCCAAGGCCAGTTCTAAGGCCAATTCTCGCAAGAGCAAGTCGCGACCCGACTGGCCCGCCTTGTCATCGCCAAAAAACAGCAAGGTATAGGGCCGGCTGACCGGCAGGGCTAAGGCCCCGAGCGGCTGCGGAGTGGGCAATACCACGGGGCGTTCTACTCGATCCCATGCGGAGCGCGGCCGGCTGTACTTTAGCAAAGCAGATTCGACGGCCGCGTAAGTGGCCTCTACATCGAAATCTCCACACAAGTACAGCCCCATGTATTCGGGCCGATAAAACACCTCGTGGCAACGAGTTAGCATGTCCTCGTCAATCTGCCCGATGCTCTCCCGCGTGCCAGCCATGTCCCAGGCCAAGGGACTATTCTGGTACAGCCCTTCAAGGCCGTGTAAAAACCCGATCCACTCCGGGTCGTCGCAGCTTATCTGTAGCTCGTGGTCAATGATTTCGCGCTCTTGAGCGACACCGTCTGGCAGGACGTGCAGGTCCAACGCGAGTTCAAAGAGCAATGCTAAATGGTCGGCAAAATGCTCAATGCACGTCAGAGAAAAGATGGTTGAAGTAAAACTGGTACTGGCGTTTACGTCGCCGCCAAGACGGCTGATTTGCTCGGTGATGTCGCCGTAAGGTTTGGCAAAAAGGCGGTGTTCGAGAAAGTGCGCGGTGCCAGCCGGCGTGGTCTGTACCTGCCTGGAGTCGCGGGCGCGCAAATGCAGATCGACCGAACCGTAGTCTATGTACAGCACAGCCGCTTTTTGCCGACTGCCCGGCCGCGGTACTGCCCATACATCGAGGCCGCCCAAGTGGCTGCGGTACACCCCTTCCCCCAATAGCGCATCCGCGATCACGTTCTCACGTCCCGTGCAATAAAAAGGCCGTGTCCGCTACAATGCCGCCAGCCATGCGGGTTAAGTCTTCGACGCCGACTTGCTCGATGCGCTGCCATAGCGTTTCTGGGGATTGGTTGCCCCCTATCAGTCCCTCGCGCAATTGATAGCGAAAAAAGCCCTCGCGGTCTTCGGCCAATCCTAACAGACGAGCTCGCACCAAATAACGAGCTGCTTCGATTTCGCGGCAATCAAAGGCTCCTGCGCGCAGCGTTTGGAGTTCCTGTTCCACCTTATCCCGAACCTTGGGGTAGGCTGTGGCCTCAATGCCTGCGGCCACAAAGAGCAATCCGCTCAATGCCTCGATATGCGATGAGATGTAGTAGCACAAGCCCTCTTCTTCGCGGAGGTGCTTGAACAGCCGCGATGGACCATCGCCACCCAGCATCAGGTTTAGGAGTGCCAAAGCCGGATAGTCGTCTGTACCGTCTGCGCCATACGCAACCTGCGTGCGATAGCCCAACACTACTTTGGCCTCTCGTACCGCTTGGCATTCAAAAACCTCGCGCCGCAGCTCAGCACGGCGCGGGCGCTGCGGCGGAGGCTGGGGCTGGTTTGCCGCGCGCTTCCAAGTAAAGAGCGACTCCATCAAGGGATGAATCTGCTCCAAACGTACATCGCCGCTTACGAAAATATCTAAGCGATCAGCAGCCGTCCGCTCGCGGTGGAAAGCCCACAGTTCATCGGCCTGTACGGCGGCAAAGTCCGCGGGATTGCCCAGCGGCGACAGGCCCGTGGGTTCGCCCCGGCACATCTCTTCGCTGCACCGCCTTTGTGCGTAGCCCAGTTTGTCGTTGAAGCCATCGGCTATTTGCCGCGCAAGGCGTTGCTTTTCCCGCTCTAGACAATCGGGCTGGAACCCGTTACCATCGCGCAAGACATCGCGGAGAAAAGTCAGACCGCGTGCCAGTATCCCTTTCTCCCCGAGGAAGTTTTCGTCGATAACCTCTAGACACAAATGAATGACCTGATACTCTCCCAAGCGATCAACTTGCACCGAATAATGCGCCCCGTAGAGGTCGTCGATAAAGCGGTTGAGGCTCTGTACATTGGGCAGCTTGTGCGTGCCGCGAGCCAGCAGTCGGCTGCTCAGGGCCACGAGCGAATGTCGCGGCGCACACAGCGGCGTGCTCAGGCACACATCCACCCGGATCGTCTTATACAATCCAATGCTGTGCAGATGCAAATAAACACCGTCCGCGAATTGGACGCGGGTGAATTCACCTGCTGCATGCATTGGCGCGTAGTATCCTTCTTGATTTAGTTTGGCAAGCCCCATGAGTCCTCTCGACAACATCCGCGTCGTGCTCGTCGAGCCGGCCACGCCCGGCAATATCGGTGCTACGGCCCGCGTGCTCAAAACCACGGGCATAAGCAAGTTAGCCTTGGTCAATCCCGGAGCGTGGGATACGCCCGAAGCGCGCACTTTTGCCCACGGCGCAGGCGATATTCTCGACACCAGCCAAGTCTTCCCCAACCTCGCCGCGGCCGTAGCCGATTGCCACATCGTCGTCGGCACCACCCATCGACAAGGCCGCTTCCGCACGGTTACTTCCGCACCGGGGCCCCTGATTGACCAACTAGCCTCTCAAGCACATCACCGCTGCATCGCCCTTGTGTTCGGGCGCGAAAGGGACGGCTTGTGGCACGAGGAACTAGAGATCTGCCACCAAGTGCTGAGGTTCCCCACAGCCGCAGCCTATCCCTCCCTCAACCTCTCCCACGCCGTACTCCTGTTCGCCTATGGCCTGTATGCGGCCGTGAGCGAAAAACCATCGGACTCGCCCGTGCAACTGGCCACGGCTGGCGAGCGCGAGCGAATGTTCGCGCAGATTCTGCAAGCCCTTGCCGAGATAGAGTTTACCCCGTACAACAACAAGCCGGACCACTTCGGCCGTGTGCTGCGCCGCTTCTTCAACAAGGTCGATTTGGAAGTTCGCGATGTGCGGGCGATTCAGACGATATGCGGCCAGATCCGCAAGTTCAGCCACCGCTATCGCCGCAGTGCCGGGCGCACTGAGGCCGACTGATGGGCCACCTGCTCCAAGTCCCAGTCAACCATCTGCCGGACCATTTCCTCAAAGCCGACCTCGGGCTCCCAACCTAATTTTTCCCGCGCCTTCGTCGCATCGCCCAAGAGGGTATATACCTCGGCAGGACGCAAAAAACGCTCATCGAGGACCACGTATTGCCGCCAGTCCAAGCCAGCGTGGGCAAAGGCGACCTCGCAGAATTCGCCGATGGTCCGGGAGGTACCCGTGGCGATGACGTAATCGTCGGGTTCGTCCTGTTGGAGCATCATCCACATTGCGCGGACAAAGTCGCCCGCATAGCCCCAATCGCGGCGAGGAGCCAGGTCGCCAAGGCGCAGCTCTTGGTCCAGCCCGCATTTGATGCGGGCCACGCCATGCGTGATTTTGCGGGTGACGAATTCGCGCCCACGGCGCGGCGACTCGTGATTGAAGAGAATGCCCGTGCAGGCGAACATGCCGTAGCTTTCGCGGTAGTTGATGGTGATCCAATGCGCGTAGAGCTTGGACACCCCGTAAGGCGAACGCGGATAGAAGGCCGTTTGCTCGTTCTGCGGCGATTCCTGTGCGTTGCCGAACAACTCGCTGGTGCTGGCTTGGTAAAAGCGAATGTTTTCGTCACAGGCGCGGATGGCTTCCAAAAGCCGCGTCACGCCCAAGCCGGTGATCTCGCCGGTCAACATGGGCTGCTCCCAAGAGACCGGTATAAAGGACTGGGCACCTAGATTGTACACTTCCTGCGGCCGTGCGGTCTGCAGCGCCGAAATCAATGACTTCTGATCCAACAGATCGCCGGAGATCAGCTCGATTTTGTCCTGCAAATGGCCGATCCGTTCGAAATTGACCGTGCTGCTGCGGCGCACCAATCCGAAAACCTCATAGTCCTTTTCCAGCAGCAATTCGGCCAAGTACGAACCGTCTTGGCCAGTAATACCAGTGATTAAAGCGCGCTTCTGGCTCATTTTATTCCTCTTGAGAATATGCCTCTACAGGCGGACAGGAACAGATCAGGTTGCGATCGCCTTGCGCGTCGTTCAGTCTCCCGACGGC
>JAJEEZ010000031.1:0-4244 GCA_022820705.1 Candidatus Latescibacterota bacterium
GCACCCAAGCTTAGCCAGCGGACATCCGTAAAAGGGCAACCCCAAGGGTTGCCCCTACAATGCGTAACGCCAGCTAACCAGTGCTTCAGGAGCAGTTCCTATGTCTATCTCCCGTCTAATCTGGATCAGCCTGCTGACGAGCGGCATCGCCGCCGCCGACCAAGGCCCCTTGTCCCATCGGGGCGATTGGGCGTTGGGCGTGGCCTTGCCCTCTAGCAGCGGAAGCAGCTTCAGCCTGTGGAAGATCCGCTCTCCCACCACCGCCGTGGGCTTGGAAGTAGGTGTTTCGTGGAGCTACGCCGATTCCACCGACAATGCCGATGATCCCGACCCGACCACCCTTCAAACACATTACCTATCGCTACAACTGCGTCCTACTATCAAGCACTATCGTCCCCTACACGACCGAATCGCCCCTTTTACGTACGGCCAAGTCGAAGCTGGTTTTCGGGGCTATAAACGAGACGACGATCCGCATACGCAGCGCGGCAGCAGCTCAGGCAATATAGGGCTAGCACTGGGATTAGGAGTCGAATGGTTCCCATTCCAACGCATCAGTTTGGGCGGCCAGACTGGGCTGAGACTAGGCTACCGCTACGGGCAGTACGATACTAGGGGCGATAATAACAGGTCTAGTAGAAATTGGTCCCTTTACCTAAGAACCTTCCAATCGGAAGTGAAGGCATTGATGTATTTTTGATGAAAGGCGATTCCTCTACTTATGAACAATGCGATGCCTCTTTTAGCTCTTACTTTGCTGCTAGCTATCCATATAACGGCTTGCGATTATTGGAGCCCGACACAGCCTCCTACACAGCGGCTCTCTGAACCTCCTACACGACCCTCTGAATCGTCCTATTCTTCTAGGCGTTCGCAAAGCATTTTTCTCGACGGAGGTACCCGCTTCAATAAGAATGATCGTTTCACTATAGCTCTCCGGAACTGGCCAGCCAGTACTGTAGATGCAATTTATTTTTTACCAATTAACGAGGCCACAGGGTTTGGTCATATAGACCATTCCGAGGAAAGAACATACGTCTTTGTACAACCCGAGGCCGGGTCAGCCGTGCTGTGCCGCGACGATGGACGAGCCATTGATGGGTTTCAGCCGAACCCCGCCTTTGCAGAGGTCTGTATTGTCGATGGCCAAATAACCTTGAGCAAAGAGCAAGGATATTCTTTTGAGGACAATCCCGCTTCTCTAAGGGTTGTATCCACAACAGAAGTAAGGACCTACCAACGGTCGGACTTCGATATCCTCTTAGAGACCGCCAGAATCATCGCTAACGATACTTCGTGGTTTGATGAGAAGGGTTATTTGCGAAACAAGCTCGTAGATTGGCCGGCGAGTGCCGTAGATGTAATCTATCTTGAACTGCTTAACGAGACCACAGACTATGGTCACAGAGACGATCTCAAGCGGAGGATATACATTTTCAGGCGGCCGTCCGAGGCCGAGTCAGCCGTGCTGTGCCGCGACGACGGGCGAGCTATTGATGGGTTTCAGCCGAACCCCGCCTTCGCAGAGGTCTGTATTGCAGATGGCGGAATAACCTTGCGCAAAAAGCAAGACTACTCATTCAAGGATAATCCCGTCTTTTTATGGGTGTTTCCAGTACCACAGACTCCAAGGTTAACCGGCGATTAGGTGAGGATGTTCTACGCTATAGATGAGACCCTGTTTCTTTTGAGAAGAAAGTCATGTTTATTTTCACTCTGATCGGTATCGTCCTGTTGATAAGCACTGCCGCCGCGGACCAAGACCCCTTGGCCGACCGGGGCAACTGGGCGTTGGGTGTAGCCCTGCCTTCCAGCAGCGAACTCGACCTCAGCCTGTGGAAGGTACGCTCTCCCGTCACGGCCCTCGGCTTAGAAATAGATTTTTCGTCGTATTACAGCGATCGCACTTCTGAAGATCTCGACAACCCCGACCGATACGACTCCCAATCTCAATCTCGTTCTCTAAGGCTGCAACTCCGTCCTACCATCAAGCACTACCGCCCCCTGCACGACCAAGTCGCCCCTTTTGTTTTTTACCAAGCCCACGTGGATCTTTCCGTTTTTTGGAGTCGCCTACTAGGTATAAATTCGGGAAGACAACGCACCGGAACCAAGCACGATCTGGGAATAGCGTGGGGTCTGGGTGCCGACTGGTTCCCGTTCCAACGCATCAGCTTGAGTGCCCAGACCGGACTGGACCTGAGCTACCTCTCCGACAAACTCCGCTCTGACCGGCGCAAGTGGGAGTGGTCCCTCAAGACCTTCCAGACGGAAGTGGCGGCGCTAGTGTATTTTTGACGCCGCCTTGTCAGTGCGCTGCCGTTGCTTAGGGCCACTTGGGCTGCGTGTAGCTTTTAATCACAGCCCATCCCATAATCAAAAAAATCAAAGTCCCGATCCCTCACCAGCAGCGTCGGCCGCTGCCAGCCAGCATCGTCGCGCGCGGGATGGTCGCAGTTGTAGTGGACGCCGCGGCTTTCCAAGCGCTGTCGCGCCGAGCGAGCAATGAGCTGAGCCACGGTCGCCAAGCTCCGTAGCTGCACTAGCTCGGCGTCGAGCCGATGCTCGCTGTACAAAGCCTCAATTTCCCGCGCCATCCGCTCCGTCTCCTCCCGAGCCTGCGCCAAGCCCCGGTCGCTGCGCACGATCCCTACTTCGTCCCACATCAAGCGCCGCAGCCACTCCCGCCGCTCCTCCAGCGCATCGGGCGCAACAGCATCGCCCGTATGCCCCATCTCGAACCGGCCCACAGCCACGGGCTCGACGGTACTAGTGTGCACGACAGCGCGCCGTGCAAAAACCAACCCTTCCAACAGCGAATTACTCGCCAGCCGATTGGCCCCCTGAAACCCACTCATCGCCACCTCGCCAGCCGCGTATAGACCCGCAATATCCGTCTGTCCGTGCGCATCCGTCCACACCCCACCGCAGCTATAATGGGCCGCCGGCACCACCGGAATCGGCGTCTTGGTCATATCCACGCCCATCCCCAGACAATGCTGATAGATGTTGGGAAAGCGGCGGCGGGTCTGATCGGCGTCTTGGCCGGTAACGTCCAAATAGACGCACTCGGCACCACTTTCCTGCATCTGCGCGACAATGGCCCGCGACACCACATCGCGCGTCTGCAACGGGTCAGTAAACGCCGCGCCGCGCTCGTCGATCAGCACGGCACCAAACCCGCGCAAAGCCTCGGTAATCAGGAACGAGGGCCGTCCCGGATCGTAGAGCATGGTCGGGTGGAACTGCATAAACTCCATGTTGCTCACCCTCGCTCCAGCCCGCCAAGCCATAGCGACTCCATCGCCAGAGGCCACTCGTGGATTAGTGGTGTGCAAAAAGACCTGTCCGCAGCCGCCCGTAGCCAGCAGCGTAACCGGTGCCACCGCGGCAATAGGATCGGCTTGCTGCGAGTCCAATACCCAAGCCCCGTGGCAACGCCGCTGCTCATCTACGATTAAGTCTATCGCCAAATGGTGATCGTACAAGGTCACCTGCGGCAGCGCTTGCACGGCCGCGACCAAGGTGCGCGTCACCTCGCGGCCGGTCATGTCGTCCGCATGCACTACCCGCGCATGGGCGTGGCCACCTTCGCGCCCTAACGCCAACACCCCAGGCCGCACTTCGTTGAACTGCGCACCAATCGCCAGCAGTTCTTCTACCACCTCCGGCCCTTCGGCCACCACCCCTTCGACAACTGAGCGGTCGCACAGACCCGCGCCCGCCGCGATCGTGTCCTGTGTATGGCTAGCCACTGAATCAGCCGCATCCATGACTGCAGCAATACCCCCTTGCGCGTACTGCGTGTTGGACTCGCGCCGCTCGTGCTTGGTCACTACGGCTACGGATCCGTGCTGAGCAGCCTTGAGGGCAAAGAACAAACCGGCAATCCCGCTGCCGAGGACTAGATAATCCGCCTCGATTTTCATTTGATAAAGATCATTTTTTTGGCGTGGGCGATCGGCCCGATGCGCAACACGTAGTAATACATGCCGCTGGCCACGCGCTCGCCACGTTCGTCGCGGCCATCCCAAGAAGTGCTGTACAACCCTGGGGCTGCCAACCCCTCAACTAAGTGCCGCACCAAGCCACCGGTCAAGGTGCGGACTTCTAGCTCGACCATGGTCTGGCCGGCGACAATGGGGTCGTTGATCCCGATCTGATAGTCGATCTGCGTACCTTCGTTGAACGGATTGGGGTAGTTCTGCCCCAAGGCAAAATCCAAGGGCGTGCGCGGATCGAAG
>JAJEEZ010000273.1:0-2839 GCA_022820705.1 Candidatus Latescibacterota bacterium
GGAGTAGTGCAGATGGACGTCGAAACTTGGAAAGCCCTCTGGCAATTCGTCTTTATCGCCGCTAGCGTCCTCTTTTACGGCATTGTCATCGCCGTCGCCTACAAGGCCTTTGGCGACGTAGTTAAGATGATCCGCAATATGGCCGCCGGTCGCGGGGCCAGCGAAGCCGCCGCTGACTCCGACCGCGCGTGACGCGACGCGCCCTCTTAGGAGTTGCTTTAGCGTGCCTGTGGGCTGAGCTGTGCCGCGCCGAGGTGCAGTTTGTCGAAGTGGCAGCCGAGGCCGGAATCGCCTTTCGCCATCAAAACGGAGCCGAGGGGCAAAAGTATCCAATGGAGACTATGGGCTCGGGTACGGCCTTTTTCGACTACGATGGCGACGGGTGGCTCGACCTCTACTTCGTCAATAGTGTCGGGCCGAGCGCACTCTACCACAACGCGACCGCCGGTCAGTTCGCCGATGTCACCAACCATACCGGCGTGGCCAATTCGGGCTACGGATTGGGTTGTGCCGCGGCCGACTACGACTCAGACGGCGATTTGGACTTGTACATCACGGCCTACGGCCCCAATATCCTCTACCGCAACGAAGGCACCGGCCAGTTCGCCGATGTCACCAACCATACCGGCGTGGCCGGGCCAGTCCTAGTCAATCCAGCAATGAGTACCGGCGCGGCCTTTGCCGACTACGATTTAGACGGCGACTTGGACTTCTTCGTGGCCAATTACGCCAAATTTCGCCCCGAGATACACGAGCCTTGCCTCCGCTCCTGGATTGCGGTGTATTGCGGCCCGGAGGCCTTCGAGCCGCAGCGCGATGTCTTTTATCGCAACGAAGGCGACGCCACCTTTGCCGATGTCACCGAGGAAGCCGGGTTGCTGCCGGATGCCGCCAAAGAATTAGGAGCCTTTTTCATCGACTACGACGCAGACGGCGATCTCGACCTATACGCGGCCGGCGATTGCACCCCCAATTTGCTCTACCGCAACGACGGCGGCCGCTTTGCCGAGATCGGCGCTTTGGCCGGGGTCGCTTACAACGACGCCGGCAAGCCGCTGGCCGGCATGGGGGTTGACGTGGGCGACTACGACGGCGACGGCCGGTTTGACTTCTTCGTCACCAACTACCAATGGGAGACCAACAGCTTGTACCGCAACCTCGGCAACGGATTTTTTGCCGACGTGACCTTTCAGTCCGGGCTGGGGGTCCCCAGCTTGCAGTTCCTCGCCTGGGGCACCCTCTTCATCGACTACGACAACGACGGCGACCGCGATCTGTTTGTCGCCAACGGCCACCTCGACGACAACATCCACCTGTTCGACGCCGTGACGTATGAGCAGCAAAATCAACTCTTCCGCAATCAGGAAGGACGCTTTGCCGATGTGAGCAATCAGGTGGGGCCGGGCCTGCTGTTGCAACAAGTAAGCCGCGGCGCGGCCATGGGCGATTACGACAACGACGGCGACCTCGACATCTCAGTCGCCAACAACAACCAACCAGCCGCGCTCTTGCGCAACGACGGCGGCAACGCCCAGCACTATTTGAGCTTGCGGTTAGTCGGGGACTCCGTCGGGGCCGAGATCCGCGTCGCCGAGGGCGACTGGGTGCGGTGGGACGTGGTGCGCGCCGGATCGAGCTACATGTGCCAAAGCGCCCTGCGCCCCTTTTTCGGGTTGGGAGACCGCACCCGCGTCGATGAAGTGGAAATCCACTGGCCTAGCGGCGCTGTGCAGCGCTTACAAGACGTTTCAGCCGACCAAATTCTAACCGTACACGAGCCTTGAGCACAGCAGCGTTGCCCAATCGCATCCTAGGCATTGTATTATACTCCTGTCACCCAAAAAGGAGACCGCGTCATGCAAGCCCTTTCCACCTTTGACGATACACACCACGAGCAGTTCATGGATCAAGGCTACCTGCGGCTGGGCAACGTCCTGTCCCCAGACGAATTGGCCGCCTTGCAGCAGCGCATCGACGACATCATGCTGGGCCGCGTCCGCTACGAGCACATGCGCTTGCAGGTCGTCGAAGAGGACGGCGAAGTGCGCCGCACCATGGGCAACGAAGTGCAGACGCTCGCCTATCGGCGCATCGACGACCTAGAGCAAGACCCGCTCTTCCTCGCCTATATCCAGCACCCCCTCTTCCATCAGATCGCCCGCCGCTACATCGGCGAGGAAGTCTCGGTCTTTCGCTCAATGTTTATGAACAAACCGCCCGAACTCCGCCGCGAACTGCCCTGGCACCAAGACGTGGGGATTGGCTGGGGCATCGACACCAATCCCATCGTCACCGTGTGGACGGCACTCGACGACGCGACCACAGCCACCGGCTGCATGCAGATCGTGCCGGGCAGCAACCAGCACGGCATCATCAACGAGCGGCACTTTCTCCCCGCCGAGCAAGAAGCCCAATACACGCCCCCAGAGGCGGTGATCGACTTGGAAGCCGAAGCAGGGGAGGCCATTCTGCTGCACAATTTCCTGCTGCATCGCTCTGGGCCCAACTCCACCGCGTCGGCCCGCCGCGCTTTCAGCGTAACCTATATGGACTCCAAAACTCGCTCCCGGCACACAGGCCAAACCTTTCCCGTGGTCTTCGGCACGCAGGCGCTGGACCCGGCGACGGTAGATGGCAAACCAGCCGAATTGGTCGCCAAATTTCACGGCTAATTCCCTCGCGCTAGCTAATGTCAACAACACCCGAGCAGACCGCGCCCAAGGCAGCAGACGGAGTACCGGCTTTTACCGTCAAATCCGTGCTAGTCGGATGCGCCGGAGCCTTCAGCGTGTCGGCCGGAGCCGCCTACGGCACCCTCTATTTACACGGCTCTTTTATG
>JAJEEZ010000040.1:0-2513 GCA_022820705.1 Candidatus Latescibacterota bacterium
CTCCGTGGGAATGGGGCAGTATTTTTGATAGTGTGAACCTTTTGGCATACTTAGAGCGTCTATTAAGAAAACCAACGCAAAAGGAGGAGTGATGAAAGTCAAACTACTCATTCTAACCGGCGCGGTCCTGTGTGTGCTTAGCATTCAAACCAGCCGCGCTCAAGACCACGCCCAAGCGACGTTTGCCGGGGGATGTTTCTGGTGCATCGAAGCACCCTTTGACAAGGTCGCGGGAGTCGTCTCAGCCGTTTCCGGCTACACCGGTGGCGAGCGCGAAAACCCGACCTACAAGCAAGTCAGCTCCGGCGCGACCAAGCACATAGAATCCGTGCTGGTCACCTTTGATCCCGAGGTCGTCTCCTATAGCCAGCTTCTCGACATCTACTGGCGTCAATTTGACCCCACCGATCCAAGTGGGTCCTTTTACGACCGCGGCCATCAATATACCTCAGCCATATTCTACCACGATGAAGAGCAACGCGCCTTAGCCGAAGCGAGCAAACAAGCTCTCGACGCATCGGGCCGCTTTGACAAACCCATCGTCACGCCTATCCGCTCAGCCGCTATTTTTTATCAGGCCGAGGAGTACCACCAAGACTATTATCGCAAGAATCCCCAGCACTACCAGCGCTACCGTCGGGGATCAGGCCGCGACCGCTTCATCGAAGAGACGTGGGGCAAAGACCTGCCGACGCCAACGGTCAGCGCCCAATACGCCAAGCCTTCCATCGACACCTTGCGCACCAAGCTCACGGACTTGCAATTTCGGGTCACACAGGAAGACGCCACCGAGCGGCCCTTCCACAATCTGTACTGGGACAACAAGGCCGTGGGCATCTACGTCGATATCGTTTCCGGTGAACCCCTCTTTAGCTCTCAGCACAAGTTCAAATCCGGCACCGGCTGGCCCAGCTTTACCCAACCCCTAGAGCCAGATCACATCGTCGAGCACACCGACAATTCACTGTTTATGACCCGCGTCGAAGTCCGCAGCAAATACGCCGATTCGCACCTCGGGCACGTCTTTGCGGACGGCCCGCCCCCCACCGGGCTGCGCTACTGCATCAACTCGGCGTCTCTGCGCTTTATTCCCGTTGAGGATTTGGCCAAGGAAGGCTACGGCGAGTACGCGGCCCTGTTTGAGTAAACGCGAAGGCTTTGGCATTGCAAAAATGCAAACAGCCGGACAACCTTACCGAGAATCGGGATTGGTTGGTCCGGCTGTTTTTTTAAGTGGCTCCGCGGGTAGGATTCGAACCTACGACCAAGTGGTTAACAGCCACCCGCTCTGCCAGCTGAGCTACCGCGGAATAAACAATTATATTAACGAAAAATCGGGCAAAAATCAAATAAGGCCAAGCCGCCAGCGGCCGTGTTCACCCACTTTTTTCGCCCCGCGGCAGTGGATAATTAGTCCGACTAGTACGCCTGGAGAGAGTCGCAGCGAGCGGGGTGGCGGAGCTTCTGCAGGGCCTTTTCCTTGATTTGCCGCACTCGCTCCCGCGTGCGCCCGACATAGGCCCCGATCTTCTCCAAGGTCATCGGCTCGTGTCCATCCAATCCGTAGTACATCTTCAAGACGCGCGCCTCGCCCTCGGTCAGAGCGTGCATGGCGTTGTAAATTTCCTCTTTGAGCTCGTCGCTGGAGAGGGCCTCGTCGCTGGGCGGCTGACTGTAGTCGGGAATCAGATCGCCGAAACAGCGATCCGGCTCGGATTCGTCGCAGGGCATCTCCAGCGAAACCGGCCTTTGGGCCAGCCGCAACAGGAGTTCCATATCACCGGGTTCGACCTCTAGCTCTTCGGCTATTTCCTCTACTTCTGGGGGGCGCCCTAGCCCCTGTTCGAGCTTGTTGAGCACCCTGTTGACGCGCGTCAACTCGCCGATGCGATTCAGCGGCAACCGCACGATGCGCGACTGATTGGCCAACGCTTGCAGAATTGACTGGCGGATCCACCACACGGCATAGGAAATGAATTTGAAGCCCTTCGTGCCGTCAAAGCGCTTGGCGGCGATGATAAGCCCCAAGTTCCCCTCGTTGATCAGATCCGAAAGCGGCAGGCCCAAATTCTGATATTGCTTCGCCACACTTACGACGAAGCGCAGGTTGGCTTTAACCAGATTGGATAGGGCCTCTTCATCGCCCTCTTTTATTTGCTGGGCGATGGCCACTTCGTCCTCGGACGATAGCCCGACGGCATCTTCGATCTCGTGGAAATACTGATCGACGATAGAATCGGTCTGCAAGGTAGTCATAACTTGACGCCTCATGTTGCTAATGAGCCAGCAGGGGACTCGTGGCTGCATTAAGCTATGATGGTACCTAATTATGAACGAGCAGGGAGTTCGGATGTGTGGGGGAAGTACATCCGAAAGCAAAGCGGTTTTGAAAAAACCTCAAGAGGATTTGGTATAATATAGGGTTAAATATTCTATAATCAACTGTTTTTTTATTTACTTATGTTTTTATTTAGTCGACGATTTGGTGTTTGGCTCAATCTAGGCGATGGCTT
>JAJEEZ010000592.1:0-7015 GCA_022820705.1 Candidatus Latescibacterota bacterium
TCCACCGCACTCCGCTGGCCGAGATCGTGCGGGTCATTGGGGAAATGCCGGTGGAACCCCGCATCGAGCAGACGATCCCGAGCCTAAGATCGGAGATCATACGGGTCCTTTGGAAAGAGCCGATGGCGACCCCAGAGGAGAAACTGGCCAAGCAGCGATACTCCGTGCGGATTGCCTATAGCCATAGCCTAACCTCCACCGAGCGCGTCCAACGCCTCGGCCACCGCTTTGGCTTTGTCGCTGAGGTGGAAGAGCGGCAGGGGCCTAGGACGCGCTGGATTTTCACCCAAGACGGTTCCGAGTTTCCAACGAACCCGCAAGCGGGAGGCGCTCGGACCAATGGGGACAACTACTACGCTACGGGGCATCCGCTCGGGTTTGCGATCCGGGGTATGCTCGAAAACGCCGCGCTCAACGACCTCGTCAAAGGCTACGACCAAGACCTCGACGAAATCGAGTTGCAATGGGATGGCGCGGCAGCAGACAATCCCTTTGAGCGCCCAGTAGATATCGCCATCGATTTCGCCGACGGCTGGGACGTGGCTCTCGATTACTTGCGCGAGCAATTCGGGGTGGAAATGGAGCGCATATCCGAGCCGATTACCTACGAGGTATTGGTGCTGCGTCCGCCCAGCGAAAGCGCAAAGTAAGCGTTCACGCGCCCTCGTCTGCCAAGCGTTTGGCGTATTCGCCGCGCGGAATGCGGAAGTACCCCTGAAAGTAGAGTACGCCCGCGGCCGTAATCACGGCACTGGTCAAAAACAACGCCCGATACCCCAGCGCGTCGATCATCCAGCCGCCGCCGAGCGAAACGCCGGCGATGCTGATGCCGTAGGCCATAGTCAGCGCCGAACTCATGGTCACCCGCCAGCGCTCGGGGACCAGCTCCTGCTGAAAGACAATATAGACCGAGCGGCGGATCGAACTGAGCGCGACCAGGGCCATACACGCGGCTCCGGCCACCGCCCAATGGGCGATCAACGCGAGGGGAATGAGGCACAGCACCATCGCCCCGGACCCCACGGTTATCACCGGCACCCGACCAAAACGCCGACTGAGTGCAGGAGCGGCCAGCGCAGTACAGGCGGCTAGTAGCTGACCCCCGGCAGTCAAGCTGCCGATCAGCGCCGTGGAGACCCCGAGGCCGTCATCCATATAGACATTGAAGAAGACGCGGAGACTGTTTTCCGCAGCCATCTGCAAGAAGGTGACCAAGCTCAAGGCGAGGACGATAGCCAAGGGAAAGGGCGTCGTCTCGCCGCGTTCCCTAGCGGGCGGTTTGGGCGGACGGGAGCGGGTGGCGGCGATAGCACCGGCACTGATGAATAGCACGCCAGCGGCCAGCAGCAGCGGATAGCGATAGGGGGCCGGGTGGTCTTCGGGCAGGCCGAGGAGCGCAGAGAACAGGCCGGGCAGCAGGCCTCCGCACAAGCTGCCGGCAAAACCCGCCAGCGGCCACAGCGCCACCTGAGTCGAGAACACGTGATTGCGCAGGCGCGGCGGGCAGATCAGCGTCAGGAAGGGAATCGAGCAGACGAGGAAGAGCGTATTGCCGAGGACGCCGAGGGCATACGCCCCCATGATCCAAGCAAGCTGCGCGGCGGCAGGAGCAAACTCGCTGAGGGGCAACAAGCCAAAACCGAGGGCGGCGACCACCATGCCGACGATCATGCTCCGACGCGCCCCCCAGCGGTTGGCCAACAGCCCTGCGGGCATACTCAAGAGGGCAAACGACAGTGCGCCAACGGCATTGACTTGGCCGATCAATTGGGGGCCATAGCCCAAGCGCAAAAGATACAGATTGAGCAGGACCGTATAGACGCCGCCGAAAATCGTAAAGCCGATCAAGGCTTGGCTGAAAAGCACTAGGCGCACGTCGCGGTTGAAAAGCGCCAGCGCCTCGCGGTGAGTAGAGACCAATTTCTTTTTTGACGAAATGAGGGAGGGCAGTTATGTATAGGGCGGTAAATCAACGGCTCGCCGCGAAAAAAGGCAATGCAGCAGAGGCGATATGGCACGCAGCGGAATTATTTGGTGCTTGTTGACATGGGCACCAAGCGTTTTGGCCCAAGAGACAATTCAAGTGCAGACGCCGGCTAGCACCATGCACGAGTTGGCCCGCGTCGCCGCCGGTTATTTTGCAATGGGATCGGCCGAGGGACGGGCGGACGAGCAGCCGGTCCATCAAGTCTATCTCGACGAATTCTACATTGACCGCTTTGAGGTCAACAACGACCAGTACGCGGCCTTTTTGAACGACATTGACCGCAACGCAGACGAGGAAGGACACCTGCTGCTCGATATGCGCGATGCCGACGTGCAGATCCGCTACGACGAAAGATACGCGCCGATTCCCGGCACCGAGCAGCGGCCGGTTGCCGAAGTCTCGTGGTACGGTGCCCGCGCGTATTGCACTTGGGCCGGTATGCAGTTGCCGACCGAGGCCATGTGGGAAAAGGCCGCCCGCGGCATTGACGGCCGCATCTATCCCTGGGGCGATTCCATCGACCGCAGCCGGGCCAACTACGGCAAAGAGGGCTGCTGCCGCGGCGACGACAGCGACGGCTTTTTCGACTCGGCCCCAGTAGGCTCTTATCAGCGCGGGATTTCGCCCTATGGGGCCTACGATATGGGGGGCAATGTCTGGGAGTGGGTGATGGATTGGTACGGCGAGGATTACTACGCGCAGAGCACTGAGCGCGATCCGCAGGGGCCGGACGCAGGAATCAGCCGAGTGCTGCGAGGCGGGTCAATGAGCAGCGATCCGTATCGCCTGCGCGCCACCGACCGCAGCGGGCTGCCGCCTTCGGCGAGCTACGTCATCGTCGGATTCCGCTGCGCTGCGCGCGGACTCTCCGCCACGGCAGTGCAGTCCGCAAGTTGGGGACAAATAAAGCGCATGGCAGCGGAAGGCGATGTGCGGTGACCCGCACAAATGCAACCAGCCCCTTAGCTTGTGCAAGCTGAGGGGCTGGTTATAATAGTGGTGGCGCCTCGCGGAATCGAACCGCGGACACAGAGATTTTCAGTCTCCTGCTCTACCTACTGAGCTAAAGCGCCACCAAGAGGAAGATTAAAATTAAAGCCCCCCCATTTGCATTGTCAAGGATGCGCCATGCCCGTCTCGATCATCCCGTTCAACATGCCCGAACCCGCTGAAATTCCTCCCCACATCGTCGCATCGCTCGAGGCCATGTCGCCAGACCAAGCCGTGATCCAAGGCATGGATTTGCTGCTGGGCATTGAGGCGGCAGACACCATCGTATATGAGCGCGTCGGCCAAGGGGTCGTCCACACGGCTGGCGCAGGAGCCGAGATCCTGCAGCGGGTGCTGGAACAAGACGGCGTGCGCTCCTTCGCCGATCAGGACGGGGCCGGTCACTCCGCGTTGTTGCTGGTGGGACAGGCCAGTGCCGACGAAGAAAGCCCCCTGCCAACAGGAGTAGTGCTATTCCTATTGGAGGGGGCTAAAAGCGGATCTATCGGCTTTAGCTACGTGTTGCCGCTCAAGGCCAGCGACGGCCAGCTATGGGGCGCGTTGACGCTGATTCGTCGAGCGGCGAGCGGACCGCTCAACCACGAGCAGCCCAACCTGTGCGAGGGTATGCGGCGCTTGTTGAGCCGGATGCGCGATTAGGCCGAGACCGGCTCTACTACTCCGTTTTCAAGCATCCAAGCCTCGACCTCGTCGCCATCGACGTCGGCCAGCATCTGGCCATTGATCTCGACGCAGGGCGAGAGGGGCTGGCCGCTTTTCTGCACCATCTCAGCGTAAATATCGGGATTGTTGATAATGTCTTTGTCTTCGTATGCCAAGCCGTATTTGGCGAAGGTGGTGCGCACGCTATTGCTCCAGCCGCAAACAGGCTTCAGATAGGCGACGATATGGGGGTTTTCGGCCATGATTGGGATTCCTTTCTGGCGTGATAGAAACGATTTTGCGTTTGGTGGAATATAGAGATGTGCCCCTCTCTGTCAAGCAGCGCATCGAGTGATTGACGAACAGAATACCCAATGTTACATTTGGAATATCCCCCTCCCCTTGGTGTATTTGCTCGCCCTCTTAAACTCAGGATTGGCAATGAGTTCTACAGAAGTTCTTTTCGTGCGCGGGGGTCGTCCCCTCCAAGGAGAGGTCGAAGTTCAAGGGTCCAAAAACGCCGCTTTGCCCATGTTGGCCGCTTCGCTGTTGGCCACTGAAGGGCAAACCGTTTTGCACCGGGTACCCCCAGTCAACGACGTATTGGTGGCCCTAGAAGTGTTGCGTCGGCTCGGCGCACGCGTCGATTATGATGCAACCGAAGAAGTGGCCGTCCTAGACACCCGCGATGTCAAAGAGCACCGGCTGCCCGCGGATTTGACCAATCGCTTCCGCGCTTCGCTGCTTTTCGTTGGTCCGCTGTTGGCCCGCTTTGGCCGCGCATGGATCCAAGAGGTCGGCGGCTGTACGATTGGCTCTCGACCAACCGACTATCACTATCGCGGCTTTGCCCGGCTCGGGGCCGAGGTCGAAGGCGTGAACGGCGGCGGCATCGGCGCGGTGGCCAAGCAGCTATCCGGTGCCTTTATGTACTGCGACCTGCCCAGCCATACGGGGGTGGAAAACCTCATTATGGCCTCCTGTCTAGCAGAGGGCGAGTCCGCGATCGAAAACGCGGCCTCCGACCCAGAGATCGTCGATCTCGCATCGCTCCTGCAAAAGATGGGTGCCCAAGTCGAAGGGGTCGGTACGCGGCAAGTGCATATCAAGGGAGTCCGCGAGTTGGCGGGTGCCGAGCACACGATCATGTACGATCGCCTCGACGCCGGCCTGCTGATGATGGCGGGCGCGATTACCGGCGGCGACATCGCCCTCAAAGGCGTGATGCGCGATCATCTATACGTCTTTGAAGCCAAGCTCCAGCAAATGGGCGTCGAGATAGCGGAGGAAGGGGCGTGGATGCGGGTGCGCGGGCCAGAAACTTTGTCGCCGATCAACGTAGTAACCACCTTTTACCCCGGCTTCCCAACGGACCTGCAGCCCGGGATGACGGCCTTGGCGTGCATGGCCAAAGGCGATAGCTACATCCGCGAGACCGTATTTGAAGATCGCCTCGGCCATGTCAAGGCCCTGCGCTCCTTCGGCGCTCGCATTGCACCGGAAAAGGACCGCTTGGTGTTGGTACACGGGCCAGCTCAGCTCAAAGGGGCCAAAGTCAAGGCCATGGACATTCGCGCCGGAGCCGCCTGTGTGCTCGCTGGCCTAGCGGCCGAGGGTTGCACCGAGATCAGCAATCTCTACCAACTCGACCGAGGGCATGCCCACATCGAACGCCGCCTGCGGGCCTTGGGGGCCGACATCGAAAGACACTAAGGCGCGTTGCGTCCAACGCTAATAAGCGGTCGGGAGCTTGCGGCTCTCGGCCGCTTTTTTTTGCTTGTCTATTACTCTACAGGAGAATACCATGATCGTAAATCCCGACACAGTATATCTAACGCGCTCGCCTATCGACCGCGCCGACGCTCCCTTTGCGACCTACCGGGAGTTGGCCTATCGCACCCTCGCCGCCCTCGAGGTGCCGCTACCTGACGCAGGCACCATCTTACTCAAGCCCAACGCCACGGTGCTCTATCCACCGGAAAAGCGCGTCATCACCCATCCCGGGTTTGTCGGCGGCCTGCTCGACGCCTTGCGCGACCGCGGCGTACCCGCCGAGCGCATGGTGGTTGCCGACGGCCAGTCCGGGGAAAATCCCACGGCCGGGCACACTTGGGCACTGTGCGGCTATCGCGCCATGACCGAGGCACGGGGCGTGCGGCTCGCAGAAATGAACACCGACGAGGATTCGCGCATCGTCGAGGTCGCCGATGGCGTAGTGTACGAGCGCTATCCCCTGTACCGGGAAGTGACCGATTGCGCCTTCTTTTTCAACGTCCCCCTCGCCAAATGCCACAATTTGGGCTGCACGACCTTGTCGATTAAAAATCTGATGGGCATCATAGCCAAGCCCGAGCGACACCTGTGCGCGATCCAAGAGGTGGACAAGCCATTCGCCGAGCATCTTTGGCGGCTGACCGAAAGCGGCTACAGCCTCTTTGAAGACCGCTTCTATCACAAACTCTGCGATCTATTGGTCGCGCTGCGCGGTTTGGGGATGCCGCGGCTTTCAGTGGTAGATGGCCTTGTCGGCCGCGACGGCACGGCGTTTAACGAAGGGTCCAACTACCCCCTCGGCTGGGCTGTGGCCGGAGTCAACGAGGTACACGTAGATACAGTCGCCACCTATCTGATGGGCCTCGATCCGCAGGCCACCCCCTATCTGCAATTCGCCCACGCCCGCGGCCTAGGGACCATTGACCCCGAGCAAATCGAGGTCGTTGATCTCGCCAGCGGTACTGCGCTCAGTGTAGAGGCTCTAGCCGAACTGAAACCCACCGCACCGCTGATGCCCATCTCTCGCTGCAAAGGCGGCTACTACAAGCGCTTTCGCACCGACGGCTCGGCTGTGCCTTGGCGCTTGGACGAGGTCAATGCCCAACGCCAGCAGGACGGTCTGGCACCCGTTCCCTATGAGCCAGCCCGCGCCTGAGCACACCCTCCGCGCCTGCCAGCGAGCGGTGGACGAGTGGATCGCCGATGTCGGCGTGCGCTACTTCTCCGAGCTGACCAATACGGCCGTGCTGATGGAGGAAGTCGGCGAATTGGCGCGGATCATGGCCCGCACCTATGGAGAGCAGAGCTTTAAGGAGGGCGAGGAAGCCGACCTCGGCATGGAGATGGCCGACGTGCTCTTCGTCCTCCTATGCCTTGCCAATCAGACCGGAGTTGACTTAGAGGAATCCTTCCAGCGCGCGCTGGCCAAGAAAACCCGACGCGACCGCCGGCGTCACGCGGAAAATCCCAAACTCCAATCTTGATTCGGCAAACAGCCGTCAAGTTGTGCTGCTCTCTGCATCCACTTACCTTGGCGCAACTTCCTGCATCCTCATTTTGCGAAAGGTCTGTCCATGAGTTCCCGCAACGGTTTTATCGAAA
>JAJEEZ010000518.1:0-2769 GCA_022820705.1 Candidatus Latescibacterota bacterium
GCGGCGAGGGCGTGGTGGTACTGGGGCATGGGTTGGCGCGCGACTGGACCGATATGACGCGGGGCGGCGATGGGCCGGCTGGTGGCGGGTTGGTGGGACGGCCAGTCAACGAGCTCTACTTGTGTACCATTCAGGTCACTAAGTCGCTGAGCGCGGGAGCGCGGCTGGTCTTTCCCTTTGGCGTGGTGCCATCGGCGCACGCGGATATAAGCGGTGCCCTGCAAGTGCAGGTGCGGCGGCCCGAAGCGGAAGTTTTCGAGAAGGTGGGAGACCCCATTCCACTGAGCAATGCCCCAGGCCCCTTGACGCGGCTGGAAGGACGAGTCTCTGCTACGGCGGATGCGGAGGGGAAGCGCAGGGTCGTAGTTTTTGCGACGGACGATCATCTCAATCCAATACCTAGCTACCGGGGGACGGTGAATTTGCAGGCCGACGGCGCGGTCGCTGGGTTGCCCGATGAGATAGCAATTGGTGCCGACGGAAGGGGTGTGGTTGAGGGCATTGAAGTGCAGGCCGACTGTCCAGTCCGCATCACCGTGCGCGATGTGGAGCGCGATTTAGAAGCTCAGAGCGGTCCGGCGCAAGCAGGTGGCGAGCGCGGCCACTATTTCGGTGGCATCCACTTTCACACGCGGCTTTCGGTAGATGGCGACCGGGAGCCGCGCGCGGCCTACACCTATGCCCGCGACTTTCTCAATCTCGACGTGATCGCGATGACCGACCACGCGCCGATTGGCCCCGGATGGGCCGAGTGCTTGGCGGTCAATGAGGAATTTTACGAGCCGGGCCGCTTTGTGACGATTCCCGCGTGGGAAAGCTCCAATGCGTACGGGCACGCCAACCTCTATCTACGCACGCCAGAAGTCGATGGCGGCACTTGGCACTGGAAACCGGATCTTTGCCCTTCGGAAGTGACTTGGGACGAGGACGTGGTCATGGTGCCGCACCATCCCAACTGCGGACAGCCCATCGAATACGGCAAGCACCGCGAGGTCATGGGCAAGACGTTTTACTGGTCTCAATACCACTGGGAATTCCCCAACAAGCGGGCTAGGTTGGTGGAAATCGTCCAGGGGCGGGGCAATTTTGAAGCCGACGCGCTCGATGAGTACTGGGGTATTCGTCTAGGAGAATTGGGTGCTTCGGTACAGGATGCTTTCGCCCAAGGCTGGCGCTTGGGTTTTGTCGCCGGGACCGACAACCATCAAGGGCACCCGACGCAGAATCCGGGCGGCTACGTAGGGATGACCTGTTTCCGGGCGACAGGGTTGACCCGCGAGGCCGTGTGGCAGGCGATGGACGAGCGCTGGACCTACGCGACTTCGGGCGTGCCGATTGTCTGCGACTATGCGGTCAACGGCGTGCGCTCGGGCGCGGAGGGCGCACTGGCAGAAGGAGAGCAGGTGCATTTTTCCGCCAGTCTGCACGGGACCGCGCCGATTGAGCGGGTGGAGATCATTGCAAACGGACAGTGCGTCTGGGAGGACGCGCCCAACGCTTGGGACGTGGAAATCGACGAGGCCGAATTGCCAGCGCCGGAGGGCGCGTGGGCTTATTACTATCTGCGGCTGCGGCAGCAGGACGGGCACCGGGCGTGGTTGAGTCCAGTGTGGTTGGATCGGGGATGAACGGAACGAGACGGGCCGAGATAGAGCGCGGGATGCGCGTTGTCATTGTGCAGAAGCAGGACCAGCGCACGGGGCGGCTGACCGAGGGCGTGGTGCGGGATATTCTGACCAAGTCGGCGACGCATCCGCACGGGATTAAGGTGCGCTTGGAGAGCGGCGAGGTTGGCAGGGTCAAGCAGGTGAACGGTTAGAAGTAGTAGAAAGAATAGACCAAAGACGACCCGCCTACGCCGACGCAGGCTCCCATGATAAATCCCAGAAAGAGCGGCCGCACTTTCCTGTATAGAATAACCCCTCCGTAGCTGATCAGAATCGACTTAACGAGCCAGGCGAGGAATATCCCAAACCAGTCGCCGCGCACGGTATTGGTCAGGGCTACGGCTAGCCCTACCGGATGTAGCGGCCAGCCGGCGAGGCGGTGTTGGGCGAAGGAGAGCAGTCCGGCGAGTCCTGCACCGATGCCGGTGAACAGGGTGGTCAGGTGTTGGGGCGGATGCGGGTTGTTGACCGTTTTGGCGACCCAGCCCCACTTGCTCAGCGGCGAGTTGATGTAGTACCAGCGGAAGCCGTGCATCATGCCGTGCTGATAGCCCAGCCAGATATAGACCACGATGGTGGTGATTGCGCTGACAACGAGGGCGGAGGCGAGGAAGAACAGCAGCTTGCGGGCGCTGATTTTTTCCTTGACCTCCTCGCAGACCTTGAAGGCGTGGGCCATAGTGCCCATGAAGAACAGTTGCACGTCTGCGGCCCAGACCATGTTGAGCCCCATAGCGGTGAGGCCCTTATCGCCGAAATAGGCCGTGCCGAAGATATTGGTAAAAAGCGGCGGGATGGAATGAGGTGCGCGCAGCCGCCCCAAGCCGGTTTGCACCAGCAAGCGCGCCGTGCCCAAGAAGACCAACAGCGCGACCAGCAGAAAGGCCAAGCTCCAGACGAGGGAAAGGCCGGTGGCGTAGAGGAAGTACGCCATATAGACCAAGCCGACGCCCCCCATCAGCGCCGAGGTGCGCGGCGAGGGCAGGTGTGTGTTCGGGCCTCTGGTGCCGCTGACGATAGCGCGCCATTGGTCTTTGAGGAAGTCGCGCGACATCCACAGCGACGAGAGGATCAGGAAGATGAGCGCCCCCATCTGCTGATG
>JAJEEZ010000015.1:0-4305 GCA_022820705.1 Candidatus Latescibacterota bacterium
AGAGGGTAGCGACTTTCTTCCCCGCTACGAGGAATTCCTCCGCCTCACCGGCAGCGACACGGCCGAGGGCGTGGCTCGCCGGGCCTTGGGCCGCGACCTCGAAGACACTCAGTTCTGGACCGAGGCCATCCAGACTTTGGAGGCCCCGTTGGCCGAGTTAGAAAAATTGCTACCCGAGGTTCTACCTGAGCATTCGTAAGAAATCGGCAGACTTTTCGCGCTCCAGTCACCCGCAACCGCAAGGATCCCTATGTTGCGCTTATTCCTAGTCTTCTTTTTTTGTATCGGCTTAGCCCATGCCGCCGATAATCCCGCAGCCCCCGGCTTCAACGCCGCCGGTTCCGACCCCAAGGCCATCGCCCTAGCTGACGAAGTCATGGCCGCGATGGGTGGCCGCGCCAACTGGGACGCCACTCGCTACATCACTTGGCGCTTTTTCGGGTTCCGCTTGCACGTGTGGGACAAGTGGACGGGGGACATTCGCTTCGAGCAAGACGATCTGACGGTGCTGATGAATATCCACAGCAAAGAGGGCCATGCCTTCGTTGATGGGAAAGAAATCAGCGACCCCGACACGCTCGCGGCCAAACTCGACCACGGCTACCGCGCCTGGATCAACGACTCGTACTGGCTGGTCATGCCCTACAAGCTCAAGGACACCGGCGTCACCCTGCACTATCGGGGCCTAGAAGCCACCGAGGACGGCAGACCAGCCGAAGTGCTGGAACTCACGTTCAAAGACGTCGGCGTTACCCCGCAGAACAAATACGCGGTCTGGATCGACCAAGAATCGCGGCTAGTGACCCAATGGGCGTTCTACCGCGAGGCCGCCGACGCCGAACCGCGTTTTACCGGCCCCTGGACCAACTGGCAACGCCACGGATCGATTTTGCTCTCCGACGGTCGCGGCGAGCGCCAGCACACCGATGTAGCGGTCTTAGACAAATTGGCGCGCTCGGTTTTCACGAGTCCGGAACCGCTGGATTGCTCTTGCCTTCTGAAAGAGTAAGCCACTGCACCGCTAGGCCGATACAGTCAACACCACAAAAAAAGCCGACCCAGTAGCTGGGTCGGCTTTTGCTTTTGCATAGGGTGCGTTTAGCTCACGCGGCTCGCAGCTCATTCTCGGGCGCGTTCTCTAGCCGCGACAGCCAGTAGGACACGTCGTAGTTCTCGTCGCCGGTCAAGAAGCGCCACAGCTTGATGCGATTGACGACCTCCAAGCGCACCTCATTGCCGTACCAGCGATGGTTGGCATTGAGCAACGCGGGGATTTCCGCATCGTCAATATCGTCGGTATTCCACAGCTTCTTTTGCCGCACCGTGGGGTTGAGCCGCAGCTTGAACATGTAGCGCTTGTGGCCAGTTAGATTGGGCTGGGCGCAGTGCCAGATGCCGTGGTGGGCCACGGCCACCGTGCCGGCCTTGCAAACCATCGGCATCTGCCCGAGGAAGTTTTGATAGCGGGCGATGTCCGACTCGCTGATGCGGCGGTAGTGACTGCCGGGCAGGAACATGGTGCCGCCCATTTCGCGCGGCGTGTCGTGGGCAAAGTAAAAGAGCTGGATGTCAAAGTGCAGCCGGGTGTCGATAATCGCGTCGGCGTGCCAAATCTGCCCGTGCTCGTGGTGGGCATCAACCGTATGCACGGCGTGGTGGTCGTAGAGCGGATCGGGGCCAACTAAACTGTGAATGATCCCCTGAATCTGGGGCAGACGCACCACTTGACCGACCGCCGCATCGGTCCACAACTCGGCGAGCGGCGCGCCAGCGCGGCCCCGTGGGACCCCGGCTTCCATCTCCGCGCACGCAGCGCGATTGAACTCGTCGGGCACCAGCTCGTCGAAGCGCAAAAAGCCGTCGGCGACAAACTGCGCCATTTGCTTGGTACTCAGGAGATATTGCTCATCGACCATCGATTGCCTCCATCTTTTCGAGGATGTACTCGTATTTCAGGTAGGACGTGTTGTATTCCATGCCTGGATAGGCCGGATACTGCTGGGGAAACTGCACCACCCGCCACCCGTCTCGCATGGCCGCCACCACCGAAGGATAGGGCGGTTCCTCGCTATCGCCGCTGCTGGACCGGTCCTCGCCCGTGCCGTCGTACAGCGACCAAGCCACGGTTTGGCTGTGCAAATCGGGCGAATGAGCGTAGAGCACCAATAATTTCTGCCGGAGCTGAGCCATAGCGTCCTCTCGTTAAGGATATTCAATAATAGGACGCGGCACAGCCCCCGGCAATGAGCCGCTCGCCCGCTCAGTTGTTTGAAAACTCGACCAAATGCCCGCCGCACTCGTCTTTCATTTTTTCCAGCGCCCGGTTCCGCAACTGCCGCACGCGCTCGCGGGTGACGCCCATGGACTCGCCGATCTCCTCCAAGGTCTTGGGCTCGCTGTCGTCGAGGCCAAAATAAGCGCGGACGATGTGGGATTCGCGGGCATCGAGCACCTTCAGACAATCGGCCACCGCCGCGCGCATTTCTCCCTCGACGAAGCGCTCGTGCGAGCTGGGCTCGGCCGAGACAAAGGTCTGCGCAAACGTCACCTCGCTGTCGGCAAAAGCCGGGGCGTCCAAGGGCAGATCCGGCTGCCCCATCTCAAAGGCGTTGCGAATGCGCTCCGACGAGAAATCGACGCAATCGGCGATTTCCTCCACAGTCGGAGCGCGCCCCAACTCTTGGGCGAGGACATCGGCTTCCTTTTCGACCTTCTGCCGGTCGCTTACCCTGCTCAGCGGCGGGCGAGCAATTTTACCGTGTTCGGCTAGGGCGCGGAGGATCTCCTGGCGAATCCACCACACCGCATAGGTGATGAACTTAAAACCGCGCGTCTCATCGAAGCGCCGGACGGCTTCTAGCAGCCCGAGATTGCCCTCGGAAATCAACTCGATCAACGAGAGACCAGACTCGTGGTACTCGCGGGCGACGCGAACCACGAAGCGCAAATTGGCCCGCACCAGCGCCTGACGCGCCTCTTCGTCCCCTGCTTTAGCGCGCTTGAAGAGGGCAACTTCTTCCTCGCGGCTGAGCGGCTCGGAGTCTTTTATGTCGCGCCAGTAGAGATCGGTCGCCGAGTACATTGTTTCTTTCTTTTGTGCGTTCATTTTAGTCCTCAACATTTTCAGAGAAAAACTTTTACGTTCACGTTAAAGTTTAAGATAGAACACCAAGTGAACATGCGCAAATACTATCTTTCTTTAGACGCACCAATAGGGCCAAACGTTCAATCCAAAGGCGTTTGACGGCTCTTTTTTTTCTCGGAATGACGCCGCTTGCTGTCGAGGCGACGCGCTTGGGCGGCGCGGCTGGGCTTGGTTTTTTTGCGTTTGGGCTGCGTCTTGAGCGCCCCGGCGAGCAGGGCGGCCAGTTTGTCGAGGCAGTCGGCGCGATTGCGTCCCTGCGTGCGAAATCGCTCTGACTGGATCACTAGCGCGCCTGTGCTGTTCAGCCGCGCGGCGAGCTTCTCGGCAATCCGCTGGCGCTGCTCGTCGCTGAGCACCGCACTGTGGACAAAGTCGTACTGTAGCTCGACGGAGGTATTGAGCTTATTGACGTTTTGTCCCCCCGGCCCCGAACTGCGGTGGAACTTGAAGCGCAGTTCGGAAAGCGGGATGGAAAGAGTAGGCGAAACGTACAAGGTTTCCATAATTGGTAGTCGCCCCCAATCCTGCAATCTCGATTGGTACGGCCTGCGGACTTGAAGAGAACCTAATGCCTATTCTTTATTATGTCCCATCTATCACGTTTTCGCCAAGGAGATATCCTCTATGAAACGCTATACCGCGGCAATCGTCGGCTGTGGCTCCATCGGCAACGCCCACATGGAAGGCTACAATCTCGTGGACGAGGTCGAGGTGATCGCCGTCGCTGACCCAGTTCCCATGGCCCGCAAAACCTACGTGGACACATACGGCATCCCGCAGGAATTTGGGACAGTCGAAGAGATGATGGAAAGGGCCAAGCCCGACATCGTCAGCGTCTGCACTTGGCACCTTTTGCATCCGGCACCCACCATTGCCGCAGCCGGCGGCGGTGCCCGCGCCGTCATCTGCGAAAAGCCCATGGCTATCGGCATGGCCGCAGCCGACTCCATGGTCGATGCCTGCGAAGCGCACGGCACTCAACTGGTCATTAGCCATCAGCGCCGCTTTACTCCGGGTTGGGAAAAGGCTAAAGCGCTAGTCGAAGAGGGCGCGATTGGCGAGCCGATCTTCGTCACCAACAAGGTCGCCGACGGCCTGACCAACTGGGGCACGCACTCCATCGACGGCTCGCGCTTCGTGCTCGGCGACCCCCGCGCCCA
>JAJEEZ010000410.1:0-18469 GCA_022820705.1 Candidatus Latescibacterota bacterium
CATTCGAGCGCGCCCTAGCTACCGACGACGCGCTCCGCGCCGAATGGGAGCGCCTGCAAAAAGTCAGCGGCCTTTTGCAGGAAAGCCGCGCCGACTCGTTCCGGCCGTTCTTTGCCACCCGCGTTGCGCAGCGCATCAAAAGCGAACGCGAAGAAAGCCTAACCGACGCCCTCGTGTGGCTC
The DNA here is from genome assembly GCA_022820705.1 of Candidatus Latescibacterota bacterium. Classification (GTDB taxonomy): domain Bacteria; phylum Latescibacterota; class UBA2968; order UBA8231; family UBA8231. The sequence continues at coordinate 183 of JAJEEZ010000410.1, forward strand.
TTTCGCCCCCTCGCTCCGGTCGCCATAGCAGTGGTCGCCTTTTTGGCGCTGAGCAATTGGAACGAGCGAGAACTCATCGGCGACGACGCCTCGTTCTTCGCCGCTATTTTCGTCGCCGCGCCCGCCACGCCCGAAGCGGCGCACGTCTTGGACATGTGACATGCGAGGGAGAACTAAAGGCGCACTCATTCTCTTCAGCACCCTGCTTATCGGCGTGCTGATTGGGATTTTGCTCTCCGGGTGGTTCGTCCGCGACCGCCTGCGGCCCATTCCGCATTCTCGCCATTTCGTCCGCAGCACCGAGCGGCTAATCGCGCCGCAGGACGAAGAGCAGCGCCAAGCCGTGCGGACTGTGCTACGCCGACACGCCGCCGCGCTCCGCGAACTCAATGCCAAGCACCGGGAGGCATTAAAGGAGCAGCTAGATGCGTCGCGGGCCGAGTTGGCTCCCTTGTTGTCTGAGGAGCAACTGCGGCGACTGGACCGGCGGCAGCGGCGCTTCGGGGAGCTGATGGGACCTTGGCGCGAGGGGAAGCGGCACAAAAAAAAGAAATCGCACGGGAATGAATAGCATCAATTGGTGGTCTAATGGGGCGTAGAGAAGAGAAACGGCCATTTCTCACGAGCCGCCAACGAAGCGGCGGCAAACCCAACTAACCACCCAATGCGGAGAACGTAAAATGAAAAAGAAATGGATCATCTCAGCCGGCGTCGCGCTGGCACTTGGCGCGCTGGCCACTGTGGCCGTAGCCGAACGCGGAGAAAAGAGGCGGGAGCACCATCAGCCCACACCGTGGATGCTGGGGCGTCTCGACCTGACCGACGAGCAAAAGGAACAGTTGCAAGCGTTGCGCAAGGAGCACGTGGAAGCCAGGCGCGAGCAGCGCGAGGCCATGGCTGCCATGGGCAAGGAACAGCGCGAAGCCGTAATGAACATTTTGACCGAAGAGCAGCAGGAGACTCTCAAAGAAATGCGCTCCAAGCGCGGCAAATTTTTCGGCCAGCGCGGCTGGGAGGGCAAGGGTCGGCACGACATGCGGCGCGGCGGTAAGGGTCGGCACGACGAGCGGCGCGGCGGCCAGGGTGCGTTCTCAAGACTAGACCTGACCGACGAGCAGAAGGAAAAGTTCAAAGAATTGCGCCAGGAACACCGCACAGAGCTACGCGAAACGCGCCAAAAGCACCGCACGGCCCTGGAAAGCGTCTTGACCGATGATCAGCGCGAAAAGCTCGAAGAAATGAAGGACGAGGCGTTTTACGGCGGCAAACGCGGACGCGGCAAGCGGTAAGCACTGATTCCTATTTTCCTTCACGACGCGGAGTAGCTGTTCTACTCCGCGTTTTTTGTGCTCCGGTTAGGGCCAACCTCGACGGTTGCAAGAGTGGAACTTGTCCAGCCACGCCCTTGTGCAACGTCCAATGCCCAGTTTGGCAGAGGACTCTTTCTTTCAGTATCTTTTGCCATACGCTACGGACACTTCAACCGACACCCTAATTGAGATTCTTATGATAATCGACTCGCATACCCACGCTTGGGAATACTGGCCCTACGAGCCGCCCGTGCCCGATCACAACAGTCGCGGCCGGGTCGAGCAACTGCTGTGGGAAATGGACCGCAACGGCGTCGATAAGGCCGTGCTGGTCTGCGCTCGCATCGAGCACAATCCCCACAACAACGACTACGTCGCCGAACAAATTCAGGCCTATCCAGATCGCTTGGTGCAATTCGCCGACGTGGATTGCTCGTGGTCGGCAGAATACCACACCCCGGGCGCGGCCGAGCGGCTCAAAGCAGCCGCGGCAAAATACCAACTCAAGGGCTATACTCACTACGTAAAAAGCGATACCGAGTGGTTCGCGTCCGAGGAAGGGCTCGCGTTTTTCAGCGCCACGGCCGATCTGAACCTGATCGCCAGCCTAGCCTTGGGACCGCAGTGGCAGCCAGCGTTGCGCGAGCTAGCGCAGCGCTTTCCGTCGGTGACTTTTCTCTGTCACCACATGGCCGGAGCCAACGCGCGCGAGGAAGCGCCGCACCCCAATCTGCAGGAAATTCTGCGCTCGGCCGAGGTGCCCAACATCTACATCAAGCTCTCGGGTTTTCACTACGCTTCGCACGTCTCGTGGGGGTACCCCTATTCGGACACGCACCACATCGTGCGCCAGCTCTACGAGCACTTCGGCCCCCAGCGGCTGTGCTGGGGCTCGGACTACCCAGTAGTGCGAACCAACATGACCTACCAGCACGCGCTCGAAGCATTCCGCACGCACTGCACGTTCGTACCAGACGAGCACAAGCGCTTGATCTTGGGCCAGAACCTAGCCGACCTGATCGACCGAGCCGGTACTTGACCCCTTCATGCTACCGTCCGCATACAGCACAATCCTCCGCTGCCTGCTCATAGGCTCAATTTTCGTCGGCTGTAGTGCCGACGGGCCGGGGCCGGTCCAAACGATCGGGCACGAAGCAGATTCGACTTGGGACATTATCCAAACGGAAATTTTCGCTGGCCAATGCGTTAGCTGCCACACGGCCGGAACCTCGTTTGGGCGTCAGTCGGGCCTCGTACTCACCCCGGACATGGCCTACGAACAGCTCGTGGGAGCCACCCCGACAAACGCGGCGGCCGCGGCCGACGGGTTGCTGCGGGTCAGCGATCTCGGTCAGGGCATGCCCGGCCTGCTCAAGAGCTATTTGTGGGAGAAGATCAACGCGCCCGACCAGCAGCACTTCTACGGCGACTATCTCTACTACGGGGAGATAATGCCCCTTGGCGACAAGCCGCTGACCAACGGCGAGTTGGCTTTCATCCGCGCTTGGATCGAGGCGGGGGCACCGGAGACAGGCCACGTAGCCGATCCAGACCTCTTGCAGGACAAGTCGCGCTACGAAGTGCCGGAGTTCAAGCCGCTAGCCGATCCGGAAAACGGCGTCCAACTGCACTTGCCGCCTTTCGAAATACAGCCCAACAACGAGCGCGAGATCTTTGTCGTGCATCCGCTGAACAACGAAGACGATGTGTTCCTAGAGCGCGTCCAGATCTCCATGAAGTCCGGCTCGCATCACTTCCTACTCTACACATTCCAAGACGACATACCCCCCGAGCGCATGCCGGAACCCTACGAATATCGCGACTTGCACAACGGCACCGGCCAGTACGTCCTTTCAACCATACTAACGCAATTTTATCACCTGCCGATCGCCGGCAGCCAATGGCCTTCCATCGATGTCTCCCTGCCACCTGGAGTAGCGGTTCGGCTGCCCAAGAACACCCTGCTCGACCTCAACTCGCACTATGTCAATCGCACCAGTCAGCCCATTACCGGCGAGGTATATACCAACTTGCACTTTGCCGATCCATCTGAAGTCGAGCACGAAGCGCGTTTCTTTTCTTTGAACAATCTCGATATTTCCCTGCCGCCCGGTGAGGTGACGACCATAGAGAGGGATTTTACCTTCTCCGAGCGGACCCACATTGTGCAGCTACTCTCGCACGCTCATCAGCTCATGGTCGAATTCCGGGTCGAAATGATCGGGGGAGCGCACGACGGCGAGCTCATCTACATCGCGTACGACTGGGAACACCCGCCGATCCTGAGATTCGACTCCCCTCTCGTCCTAGAACCAGGGGAAGGGTTCAGATTAGAGGCAACCTATGACAACACGACCGACGAAGAGGTCAATTTCGGTTTGTTGTCAACAGACGAGATGATGATTCTCTTTGGGATTGCCTACGAGGATTAACTTATCTTGCGGCACGCAAAAGGCGCGAGGAGCACACACTGTCTGTGCTTCTCGCGCCTTTTTTATGGAACTACTACAGCGTCTAATACATATGCGGCTGCACGGCGAGGGCGAGTGACGCTTCAATGTCCCAGATGGCCTTGGTCACCTCTTGGCCAATTAAGTCCAGTTTGCGCACCTGTTCGATGCGCCCGGTCGCACGGGCCAGTTCGCGGCTGGCCAAGAGCTGTTCGAAAATTCCGCAGGCATCCGCCAAGCAGATAATGACCACGTCGCGGGGGTCGGGGATCTTATCGCTGAACAGCACCTCCATGATGCGCAGCTTGACCTCTTTTTCGGCCTTGCCGTCGAGGGCCGGATAGCGCCGCGCGCGAAACACCCACAGAAAGCGCCCTTCCTCGCGCGCGAGAATGCCTTTCTCCACTAGCCGGCGGAGCGCGCCCTCGCGGATGTCGTCGGCGCGTGCGGCAGTGCGCTCTAGCCAGTAACGGGTATCGTGAGTCTCGGTCGCCGCGGCAATGTCGCTCAGCGTCGGGTCAATCAGGCTGTCTTGCAGGGGAGTGTTATCGACGAGAACCAGCTTGTCCAAGTCGGTGTCGATGCGGTCTTCTAGTGCCAGTTCCATCAGGACTCCGCCGCCTAAGGCGTACCGCACCAACCGGTCGGGTACTCGGGCGAAGCTCCCATTTTCATCGTCGAGCAAAAGAAGCATAATTTCTTCGGTGAATCTCAGCATACCTTTCCTTTCAGACCCAGTGTTTATGGATTTTTCTGACTCGCGTTCGCGTGGAGGGGTTCCCGCCGATTCTCATGGAGAATAGGGATCCTCCGCGTCCAAGATCTTGTTCAGGGATTCGGGGCTGCCGAAGCGCTGCACCTCTTCTTCGTACTGCTCCGTCTCGATGCGGGCCTGCCGCACGTGCCAGAGAATCCACAGTACCACCCCCACGACGAACAGCGCGAACTCCGCACCGACAAAGGGATAAAGGGGCCCAATCTCGGCCATGTTGCCGCTCCAACTTTCGACGTTTCCAGTGGTCATGATGATCTCCTAGTAGGGTGTGTTTGGCTCGTCGAGTTTACATTTTGCCGACTTCTTCGCGCTCGGCGTCAATGATGCCCTGTTCCTCCGCGGCCCGATCAACGGTCGTGCCATAGTCGAGGCCAGCCAGCTCGACCTCGCGTGGAATGCGCAGCCCGCCGAGGCTGTGAATAATTTTAGCCGCTACCCACCCCGGCAGAAAGCCGAGCAGTCCGAACATGATCAAAGCACCGGCGATTTGGCCCAGCGGGTTGATGCTGGCAAAGCCCTCGCTCGGCGACGATGGATAACCCCACAGCACGAAGCCACAGACCACGACGCCAAAGAAACCAGCGTAGCCGTGTACCGCCACCGCCCCGACGGCGTCGTCAACCTTGAACCTGCGCTCCACCCAGTAGTGCATCTTATACATGAATACGACGCCGAGGGCGGCAATGAGCATGGCCTGTACCGGGTGGTACAAGTCATTGCCAGCCGATGCGGCGATGATGCCAGCCAAGCCGGCCGAATAGGTCCAGTACGCGTCGCCCTTCGAGACGAGATACCCGGCGAGCAGGCCGCCGGCCAAAGCCATGAGAAAGTTCACCGTAATCGCGGATAGGGTCGTAGGTGCCAAGTAGATGTTGGTAGCCGAGTAAAAAGTGCCGTCGCCACTTTGCACGTCCCACATCGGGACGTTGCAGGCCACGTAGAACCCCCAGAAGCCGGTGTATATGAGGAATAGGCCAATGGTCACCAGCCACGGGTTGCGCGGGTTGATGCTCCTCGGCGTCCCGTCCGCGGCAAACTTGCCGATCCGCGGCCCCAACACGACCAACACGCCGAGGGCAAAGCCGCCGGCAATGGCGTGAATGACCCCAGAGGCATAGGCGTCGTGGTAGCCCAGCACCTGTACCATCCAACCTTCGGCGTGCCAGCCCCAAGCCGCGTCAATGACCCAGAATACCGAGCCGATGAGGATGGCCAAAATCCAGAAGGCCGAGGAGCGGATGCGCTCGATGACCGAGCCGGAGACAATCGAGGCCGCCGTCCAAGAAAACAGCAGGAACGCCGCCCAGAACACGCCGTTGAGCCGCGCCCAGCCACCGGGATCTCCAGCACCCCCCAGATGCGGCCCCATCAGCTCGCTCCAAGCCACCGCGTGCGGTGCCTCGACGAGGCCGCCAATGATGCCCGGACCATTCGGGAAAGCGAAGTAAATCCACCACCCAAAAAAGAAGAAGGTAATGGTCACCAGCGGAATGAGCATCGTGTTCTTCATCAGGGTGTGGACGTGGTTTTTGTGGCGCGAAACGCCCACTTCGTACATGCAAAATCCCACGTGGATGAAAAACATCAACACCACCGTGATCCAGTAGTAAAACTCGGTGAATATGACGCTCAGCGAACTGAGTTCGTTGTCCATGATTCCCCTCCCTGTTTTGGGATTTCATTCATCGTCCCAAAGTAATACGGATAATTCAGGGGTATCTCAAGGTCTTTTTGGCTTGGGCTTAATCGCCTTCTCCGGGAGCTTGGCCTCCGCGCCGCCGCAGCCATTCCACTGTAAACAGAACCAATACGGCAAACGCGATGAGAAAGGTCGCCACCGCCAAGATGGTAGGGCTGATTTGCTCGCGAATGCCCGCCCACATCTGCCGCGGAATGGTCCGTTGCTCCAAACCGCCCATGAACAGCACCACCACGACCTCGTCGAAGGAAGCGGCAAAGGCGAACAGCCCACCCGACGCAACCCCGGGTGCGATGAGCGGCAACTGCACGCGCCAGAAGCTGCGCAGCGGCCCAGCGCCGAGGCTGGCGGCGGCTCGCATCAAGTTCTGGTCGAAGCCCGACAACGTGGCGGTTACAGTAATCACCACAAACGGCACCCCGAGTACAGCATGGGCGAGGATTATGCCGAGGTGGGTCTGAGCCAAGCCAAGGCTGGAGTAAAAGAAGAACATCCCCACTGCGGCAATGATGACCGGCGTAATCATCGGCGAGATCAACAGCCCCATCACAGTCCGCCGAGCGGGCATGGCCGAGTTCGCCAGCCCAAGCGCCGCAAGAGTGCCAAGTGAGGTCGCCAGCAGCGTCGCCGAGACGCCGATGACCAAGCTGTTGACCAAGGCGCGGGTCCATACGCCGTCTTCAAAGATGCTGCGGTACCAACGCAGCGAATACGCCTCCGGGTCGAAGCGCAGCATACCCTCGGTAAACGTGAAGTACGGCTCCGCGTTGAAGCTGAGCGGCACGATCACCAAAATCGGCGCGACCAAAAAGACAAACGCCACCGTGCAGAATGCGAGATAGACCCATCGCGCCAACATCAGCCCAGCCTCATGCGGTCAATGCCCACCACGCGGTCGTACAGCACGTACAGCGCGATGATGCCCACGAGCAGGATGGCGGCGAGCGCCGCGGCGAGTCCCCAATTGAGCGAGGTCTGCATGTGATAGGCGATCATGTTGGAGATGAGCTGACCCTTGCTCCCGCCGACCAGCGCCGGCGTGATGTAGTAGCCAATGGCGAGGATGAACACCATCAGCGATCCAGCGCCGACGCCGGGCAAGGTCTGCGGCCAATAGACGCGCCAGAACGCCTGAAAGGGAGTCGCGCCGAGCGAGGCCGCGGCCCGGATGTGCGACCGCGGAATCGAACGCATCACCGAGTACAGCGGCAGCACCATAAAGGGCAGCAGCACGTGGGTCATCGCCACAAACGTGCCGGTCATGTTGTATATCATGGCGATGCGGCCGTCGTCCGCGACCAGTCCGACCGCTACCAGCAAGCTATTAATTACGCCTTGAGTCTGGAGCAGCACGATCCAAGCCGTCGTCCGCACCAGCAGCGAGGTCCAAAACGGCACCAACACCAGCAACAACAGCAGATTGGCGCGGCGTGGCGGCGCGTGGGCGATTAGGTGGGCAATTGGGTAGCCAATGGCCAAGCACAGCGCGGCAATGCCCAAGCTAATGGCCAGCGTGCGCCACAAAAGCGGCAGATAGATGCGGCGTTCCTCTGGCTGCCGGGCGATGCTGCCATCGGGTTGGCGCATGAAGTCGAGCGCATTGATATAGTGGCGCAACGTGAACCGCTCCCCAGCGCTGCGAATCGCCAACCACACTTCCGGCTCGCCCCAAGCATCGTCGATGCCGATCATGGTCTCGCGCCAAGAATCGCCGCTGGCGTTGCGCAGCTTGCGCACACTGCGCGTGACCACGCTGCGCAAGCCGCTTGTGATGCGGTTGACGCGCGTGGCAATTTGGCCGAGGGTGCGCTCCTCCCGCGCCTGCAGCAACTCGCGCGCAGCCGTTGCGTACACCGGCTCCTCCAAGGCACTGGTCCCATCCCATGTGCGCAGTAAAACGAGCGTTTCCGGCAACGCATCCGCGACTAGAGGATCGTACGCGCTGCGCACCAGTAAGGTCCCGAGCGGCGCGACAAAGCTCGCTAGGACAAAGGCGATCAGTGGCAGGGCCAATCCAATCGCGCGCCGCCGCTGCCGCACCTGCTGCTTGGACGCGTCTAAACCCGTCTCTGCTGTTACTTGGTCAACCACTTGCGGATGGGTCCTCTTCGTCGTCCGCAGCGTCGGGTTGCAGAGCACGGCAGTCCAGCACGGTCCAGCCGACGCGGATCCGATCTCCCTCCAACACACCCCCATGGCCCACGATGTTGGGGATCTTGACGATGAAGCCCGAGTGCTCGCACAGCTTTAGGCGCAGACGTATATGATCGCCGAGAAATGCTATATCCTCGATCTCTGCGTCAAGCTCGTTGGCGTACGAGTGTCTGCCCTCACCCAGCGAGATATTCACCCGCTCCGGGCGGACGACGACTGTCGCCGCAGCCCCCGGCGGGCATTGTCCCAGACTCACGGCCTTGATGAGCGCATCGCCGACTTCCACTTCGCAGACGCCGTCGCCGACCGTGCGCACCACGCCGTTTAGGCGGTTGTTCTCGCCGATGAAATGGGCCACGAAAGCGCGCTCCGGCTCTTCGTAGAGCACCTCTGGGGAGGCGACCTGCTCGATCGCGCCGCCGCGAAAGACGGCGACCCGATCCGACATGACCATCGCCTCCTGCTGGTCGTGCGTAACATAGACGACCGTTATGCCCAAGGTGCGCTGAATGCGGCGGATTTCGTATTGCATCTCCTCGCGCAGACGTCGGTCGAGCGCGCCGAGCGGCTCGTCCATCAACACCAGTTCCGGGTCGAAGACCAAGGCGCGGGCGATCGCCACGCGCTGTTGCTGGCCACCGGATAGCTGCCCTGGGCGGCGATCCTCCAAGCCTTCGAGGCGCACGAGGCGCAGCGTGCGGGCCACCCGCTCTCGCTGCTCGCTGGGATCCATGCCCCGCACTTCGAGTGGAAACGCCAAGTTGCCGCCGACTGTCATATGCGGAAAGAGCGCGTAGTTCTGAAACACGACGCCGATATCGCGCTTGTGGGGGGGCAAATCGCCGACTGGCACGCCATTGATGTGGATGGTCCCAGCAGCGGGCGTCTCAAACCCAGCGAGCATCATCAAACAGGTCGTCTTGCCAGAACCAGACGGCCCGAGCATGGTGAGGAATTCGCCCTTGTGTACCACAAGGTCGAGATCGCGCACGACCCAGTTGCGACCGTCGTAGCTTTTGCTGACGCCGGAGAATTCGACGTGGGGGGTGCTGGTGCAGTTGTCGTCTGTGCTCACCATTCACCAACCGAGAGCATAGCCGTCGCGGCGCGGGTCGGCCCCGCCCATAAAGGATCCGGTGTCGGCATCGATCATGATGCCCTGGCCACCGCCGACCCCGGGCGACCAGTCGCCGAGGAAATTAAACTGATGGCCGCGGCGCTCCAACTCGGCAAAGACCTCGTGGTCAATGCGGTTTTCAGCATCGACGACAAAGCCGGGGCTGCTGGTCTTGACGCGCGGGGCCTCAATGGCGGCTTGGACGTTCATCTGGTGATCGAGAATATTCATAATCATCTGCGGAGTAGTCTGGAGAATGCCATAGCTCCCTGGAGTGCCGATGAGCAGGCGCAGGCCGTCGGCGTCCCAAATCTGGGCCGGTGAGACGCACATCTCGTTTTTCTTGGACGGGCCAATAACGTTGGGGCTAGTAGGCTCGCGGTCGAACCAGCGCATGAAGTTGTTGAGCGCAATGCCAGTCTCAGGCACTACCATGGACGAACCAAAAGCACCGCCCAAGCTCTGAGTGCAGGCAACCGCGTTGCCATCGGCGTCAATGGTGTCGAAGTGAGTCGTGCATTCGTTCATCCACGCGCGCGGGTCACCCGCTTTGACCTCTCCAGCCGGGCCGCCGGGCACGAGATGATCGCCCGCGGTAAACTGGGCCTTGTCGCCAATGAGCGCGCGCCGCTCGGCAGCGTATTCCTTCGACAGCAAACCTGCGGTCGGTGGATTGTCAATGGCCGTGTAGGCAATGCGATCGGCCATGGCCAGCTTGGTAGTCTCAATAAAGCGGTGCAAGGTCTCGGTCGTGTTGTGGCCGAGGCCGGTCACGTCAAACCCCTCCATGATGGCCAGCGTCTCCAAGTACTGGACGGCTTGGCAGGGTGGCGGCGGTGCAAAGACCTCATAGCCGCGATAATTGATGGAGACCGGGTCAATGAATGCCGGTGCAAAGTCGGCGAGGTCTTCTTTTGTAATCAGGCCGCCGGTTTCCTCCATATAGCGGACCATGCAGTCGGCAATCGCGCCCCTGTAAAAGACATCCGCGCCCTCGGCCGCAACTTGGCGGAAGGTTTCGGCGAGGGCCTTTTGCACCACCACTTCTCCAGGCTCGGGGGCCGCTCCGTCGAGCAGATAGGTGTCGGCACCGGTCTTGAAGCGGCGCAAGCTCGCGGCCGCACCCGCGTAGAAAAAGGCGTTTTTGACCGTGAGGGCGTAGCCCTGCTCGGCGTACTCAATGGCCGGAGCAAAGACGCGGGCAGCGTCCATTGAGCCGTAGCGCTCCAGCGCGGCCAGCCAGCCGCCGCAAGAACCAGGTACTAACGGCGTGAGGGGACCAAACCCCTGTTTGTCGTCGCTGTCGTACAGGCTCAGCGTGGCCGCTCGCGGGGTGAGGCCGACGTAATCGACGATCTTGTGCTCTTTTTCGCGAGCGCTGTAGATGTGCAGATAGCCGACGCCACCAATGCCCGACATATACGGCTCAACCACGTTGAGCGCCGCGGCCGTGGCAATGGCCGCGTCAATGGCATTGCCGCCCTCCATCAGGATGCGCATACCCGCGAGAGAGGCGAGTGGATGCGCCGAGGCGATCATGCCGCGGCGGCCTGTGGCAGTGCTGCGGTGCGTGGTGCCCTTGGAAGAAAAGGCCATTGGACGCAACTCCTTGTGATTTGTAGATTTTGCGACCGCCTAAAATAGGGCGAGCAAATTATAGCGTCAATCGAGGAGCCTACCTATATGAGCGACAAGACAATAGACCTGCGCAGCGATACGATTACCCTGCCGACCGAGGCCATGCGAGAAGCCATGGCCTGCGCGCCATTGGGCGACGATGTGTACGGCGAAGACCCATCGGTCAATCGCCTGCAAGAACTGGCCGCCGAAAAAGTGGGCATGGAAGCCGCGCTCTACGTGCCTTCGGGTACGATGGGCAATGCCTGCGCCTTGATGACCCACACCAACTGGGGAGACGAGGTGCTCTTTGAGGAGCAGGCTCACATGTATTACTGGGAGGCCGGAACCTACGCCTCGCTCGCCGGGCTGTCCGCGCGCATCGCTGCGGGCGAGCACGGCGTCATCACTGCCGACCAAGTACGCGAGACCGTCCGTGCCGACAATCCGCACTTTGCCCCGCTCAAGGTCGTCTGCATCGAGAACACCCACAACAACCACGCCGGCCACGCTTGGTCGGTCGCCGAGGTAGCCGCAGTGAGTACTGCATGCCGCGAACACGGGCTAAAACTACACGTAGATGGCGCGCGCATTTTTAACGCCGCCATCGCCACCGGGACGACGGTGCCAGAATACACCCAACACGTTGACTCCGTGATGTTCTGCATCTCCAAGGGGCTGAGCGCGCCGGTCGGCTCGCTGCTGTGCGGCAGCAGGGACTTTGTCGATCGAGCCTATCGGATGCGCAAGCGGCTCGGCGGCGCCATGCGCCAAGCTGGAATCGTAGCCGCGGCCGGGGTCGTAGCCTTAGAGCAGATGGTAGATCGGCTGGCCGAAGATCACGCGGTAGCGCGGGAACTGGCCTCTGGGTTAGGAGCAATCGAGGGCGTCGAGGTGATTTTCCCGCCGCGACCGACCAACATACTCAAGGTGGATTTTGCGGCCTTGGGCTGGTCGGCTGCCGATCTGGTGGCCAAGTGGAAGGCGCGAGGCGTGTTGTGCAATCCGCGTCCGCCGCACGGGGCGCGGCTGGTGGCCAATCGGCACGTGGAGTTAGCGGACGTCAAATACGTGGTGGAGGCGACCCGGGAAATGATCGGGTAGGAGGCTACTTGACGCGTCCTTCGTCCATATCTCGGTGCTTTTGGCTCGGGGTCTTTGTCGCAGCTCTTGGAGCGGGGGATACCGGAGGGGATGCGCTGAAAAACGCGGATGGCTCGTGGAAGTACAGCAATCATCTGGTGGAGGAGACGAGCCCGTACTTATTGCTGCACGCGCACAATCCGGTCGAGTGGTACCCCTGGGGGGAGGAAGCACTAGCGCGAGCCAAGGCCGAGGATAAGCCAATTTTTCTGTCGGTCGGCTACTCGACTTGCTATTGGTGCCACGTCATGGAGCGGCTGGTCTTTTCCGCTCCCGAGATCGCCGCGCAGATGAATGTTAGCTTTATCAACATCAAGGTCGATCGCGAGGAGCGGCCCGACATCGACCGCATTTACATGCTGGCGACCCAGCTAACTACCCGGCACGGCGGCTGGCCTAACTCGGTGTTTTTGACGCCAGACCAAGAGCCGTTTTTCGCTGGCACGTACTTTCCGCCCGAGTCCTTGCCCGGGCGGCCTTCCTTTCCCCAAGTCCTAGATTTTATCCGCCAGCGCTGGCAAGACCAGCGCGAGCAGGTGCTCCAAATCGCGGCCCGTTTGACCGCGGCCATCCGCGACTTGGAATCCGGGCAACAGATGGCAGCCGTGCCCCCAGATTCTCTGCTAGTAGCGCGGGTGCTATCGGCTATCCAGGTCCGCTACGACGCGATTAACGGCGGCTTCGGCGGTGCGCCCAAATTTCCCCCGAGCTTGCGCTTGGAGATGCTGATGGCCACGGCCGAGCGCTTTGCCGATCCCCAAGTACAGCGCATCGTTTTGCACTCGCTGGAGCGAATGGCGGCCGGCGGCATCTACGACCAAATCGGCGGCGGCTTTCACCGCTACGCCACAGACGCCGAGTGGCGCGTGCCGCACTTTGAGAAGATGCTCTACAACCAAGCGCATTTATCGCGACTGTACCTGCGCGCGTACGAACTGACGGGAGACGACCGCTGGCGGTGGGTGGCAGAGGATATTTTTCGCTTTGTCGTGCGGGAGATGACCGGGCCGGAAGGGGCTTTTTACTCGGCACTGGACGCCGAGACCGAGGCCGAAGAGGGCAAATACTACCTGTGGACTGCGGAGGAGTTGGAAAATGCCTTGGGGGGCGAGGCGGAATTGTTCTGGAGCGTCTATGGGTTAGCCCCCATGCCCGAAGGCGAGGAAGGCGTCCTCTACGTGAAAACGTCGCTTGCCGATGCCGAGTTGCGAGATCGAATGGCACCCGTGCGGCAGCGCGTCCTTGCGGCGCGGACCGAGCGGCTCTATCCCCTCCTCGACGACAAGGTGCTAGCCGCTTGGAACGGGATGATGATCGAGGCGTACGCACGGGGTTTTGCAGTCTTGGGCGATCCCGCATATCGCCGTGCAGCCGAGCGAGCGGCCGATTTCGCTCTGCAACACCTGCGGCGCGAGGACGGGGGGTTGTGGCGGGTCCATCGACTGGGAATTTCGCGGCAGACGGCGTACTTAGACGACTATGCGTTTTTGGCACGCGGCCTGACGGCATTGTACCGTGCGACCGGCGAGTCGCGCTGGTTGCAGGCCGCGCGCGAGCTGAGCGCCGAGATGGTGGCGCGGTTTTGGGACGAAGAAGTCGGAGGATTTTTCTTTACAGAAGCTAGCAACGCGCTCATCGTGCGCAGCAAATTCGCCCAAGACTCGGCCATGCCTTCGGGCAATGCGGTGGCAGCCCACGCGCTGCTAGACTTGGCCGAGCTGACGGACCAAGCGCACGGCTCGGCGACTCGACTGAGCTCGTCGAAGTCTGAGCTCGCCGAAGCCTATCGTAGCCGGGCGGCGCAAATCCTCTCCGCTTTCGGCGGGGCCATGTGGGCACAACCTACGGCCTCGGTGCATTTGACCGCTGCAGTCGAGCGCCATCTGCAAGCGTCGCTGTCCGCAGCCGCATTAGCGGACGCGCAATCAGATTCGCTGGTCTCCATGCGGGTCGAACTACCCGCGCAACAGCCCGTGGCGGGCGAGATTTTTGCCGTGGCCGTGCATCTAGATATCCGCCCGGGCTGGCACATCAACGCCAACCCGCCCTCGGGCGACTTCCTCATTCCCACCTCCCTGACGCTCAACGCGGACTGGCCGTTGGACTTTGCCCGCGTGCGCTATCCCGCAGGCCGCTCGCAGGCTTTTCCGGCCCTAGCAGAGACGCTCTCGGTGTACGAGGATCAGGTCGCGCTGTGGGCGGATTTGTCGCTACCCAGAGCAGCGGCTGGGACCTCGGGCTATTTGCGCTTCTTGGTCCAGTATCAGGCATGTGACGAGGTTCGTTGTCTTCCACCGACAGAATTGAGTCAGAGCATACGGGTGGCCGTGGCGCCATGATCCAACGCGCTGACATCATCGACTGCGGGATAGGCGAGTTAGAGGCCGCCAAGCTCTTAGCCCAAATCAAAGCTCTCTCCGGCTCGCCGGAAGCGCGCTGGCGGGAGGCGGCCCGCTGCATTCTGCGGCCGGATCATCCCTTCGCGCTGCACCAGTTGCTCTATCGGGCAATCTACGGCAGCGCAAATGGCCCGGTGTTTTTTCCCGCACCAGCAGATATTGAGCACGCGCATATGACGACGCTGCGACGCGAGCTTGGGCTGGATTCACACGCCGCACTCTTTGCGTGGTCGGTTGCAGAGCGAGAGGCGTTTTGGGAGCGAACGGTCGCCCGCTTGGGAATCCGCTTCCGCAAGCCATACACGCAGCTTCTCGATCTGTCCCAAGGCGTCGAAGCGCCCAAGTGGTTTGTTGGGGCCGAGATGAATATCGCCGAGAGTTGCTTTCAGGCCCCCGCCGATCAGACGGCCATTGTCTTCCAGCGCGAGGGTGGCCAGCTTGAGCAGATGAGTTTCGGCACCCTGGAAGCTCTGTGCGACCGGGTCGCCGGTGGGTTGTGCGCGTTGGGATTTGCTCCCGGCGACCGGATTGCCGTAGCCATGCCGATGACGGCCGAATCGGTGGCGATCTATCTGGGAATCATCAAGGCCGGTTGCGCGGTGGTGGCCATTGCCGACAGCTTCGCCGCCCCCCAGATCGCCGCTCGGCTGCGGATCGGGGAGGCCAAGGCCGTTTTTACCCAAGATGTAATTCTGCGCGGAGGGCGCGAGTTGCCGCTATACCCGCGTTTGGTCGCCGCAGAGGCTCCGTTGGCGATTGTATTGCCGGGGCGTATAGAAGGGTTGACAGAGGCACTTCGCCCCGGAGATCTGCACTGGGACGACTTCTTGCAAGCCGACGCTATATCGGCAGCCGTGGTCTGCGACCCCGACGCGACGACCAATGTCCTGTTTTCATCGGGCACTACCGGCGACCCCAAGGCCCTGCCCTGGACCCATGTCAACCCGATCAAGTGCGGCGCAGACTCGCATTATCACCAAGACGTCCACCCAGGCGATGTGGTCGCTTGGCCGACCAATTTGGGTTGGATGATGGGGCCGTGGCTGATCTACGCCGCCTTTTTGAACCGGGCGACCATGGCGCTCTACTATGGCAAGGCGACGGAGCGAGACTTTGGGGAGTTTGTACAGGCGGCTGGCATTACCATGCTCGGAGTCATTCCGAGCATGGTGCGGACTTGGCGCAGCACGGGCTGCATGGAGGGAATCGACTTTTCGGCGATTCGGGCTTTCAGTACCACCGGGGAGTGCTCCAATCCCGAGGACATGCACTATCTGATGGCGCTGGCGGGGTATCGGCCCATCCTCGAATACTGCGGCGGCACCGAGCTGGCTGGCGGCTATTTGCTCAGTACGCTAGTCGAGCCGGTCGCACCCGCGACCTTTAATTCGGCAGCGCTGGGAACGGACTTGGAGATTTTGGACGAAGACGGGCAGGACTGCAAAAGCGGCGAGGTCTTTCTGGTGCCGCCAGCCATTGGCATGTCAACTCGGGTGCTCAACCGCGACCATCGCGAAGTGTACTACGCGGGCGTGCCCAAGCGGGACGGGGTACCACTACGCCGCCACGGCGACCAAGTCGAACGACTAGCTCCGGGTATCTACCGGGTCCACGGTCGAGCCGACGACGTGATGAACTTGGGCGGAATTATGGTCAGTTCCGCAGAAATTGAGCGAGCCTTAAATACAATGCCGGGCGTGGTCGAGACCGCGGCGATTGCAGTGCCGCCACCGGGAGGTGGGCCGAGCCTGCTGGTGATCTTCGCAGTGCTAGAGGACGCCGGCGACCACTTGCAAGCCTGTCCCGAGCAAAGTCGAAGGAACGCGATGCAGCAGACGATCCGCCGGGAACTCAATCCCCTCTTCAAGATTCACGAGATAGTAGTAGTGGAATCGCTGCCGCGGACCGCGTCGAACAAGGTGATGCGGCGGGTTTTGCGGGAGCGGTATAGCAGGGAACCGCGCGAACATCAACGCGCAGGCTCGTAGAACTGAGCGAAAGGAGCATCCAATGCGACATGGCTATCTGTCCGTTTTGCTGCTGCTGGTAGCGATCTATCCGGCTGAAGCTGGCCGCTACGACGATCCGAGCTTTCTCACCAGCCACCTCGTCTCCGGTGGAGTGGCCAAAGACGGCATCCCGGCCCTGACAAACCCCACTTTCGTGTCACCGAACGAAGTAAACTACGTACAGGAAAACGACGTGGTCATGGGAATCGTCATCAACGGCGAACCGCGAGCGTACCCGCACAACATCGGCTGGTGGAACGAGATCATCAACGATCGCGTCGGCGATCAGTCGGTCGTAGTGTCCCTGTGTCCGCTTACAGGTACTGGTCAAGTCTTCAACGCCACGGATGGCGACGGCTCGCAAATCGAGTTCGGGGTCTCCGGTCTGCTGATCAACAGCAACTTGGTCATGTACGACCGGCGCGACGACGAAACGCTCTACCCGCAGATGATTTACACGGCCATCAATGGCGCTCGGGCCGGCGACCGCCTAGAGCTAATGCCCGTGGTAGAGACGACTTGGTCACTGTGGCAGCAAATGTACCCAAGCACCACCGTGGTCCAAGCCACTACTGGCTGGGAGTACTACAACTCGCGACCAGCTTACAACGAAAACCAATATACTTTCTATCCTTACGGCGATTATCGCACCAGCCACGAGTACCTGATCTTCCCACCCACGACCAACGGCGGAGCATTCGACCATCGCTTTGAGACCAAGGACCTAGTGTTGGGATTGTGCCGCAACGACCAGACCAAGGCGTACCCCTTCGCGCTAATGCCCGACGGGGTGGTAATCAACGATTTCATCGGCGACGACCTCGTAGTCGTCCTATTTGACGCCGCATCGCGTACGGCCTTGGCCTATTTCAGCCAACTCGACGACACTCCATTGAGCTTTTACGGAGTAGAGTCCGATGGGCCGTTGCCAGTAGAATTCATGGACGCGGAAACAGGTTCGCGCTGGAACATGCTCGGAGAAGCCATTGCCGGACCGCTCGCGGGGCGGCGGTTAGCGCAAGTCCCGGCGTACAACGCCATGGGGTTTGCCTGGACCGCCTACTGGCCCGATACTGAGGTCTGGCAGCCGGGCGAGGGAATTCTCAGCCAAGAGGATATCGAGCAGATCGAGCAAGCCACAGCGGTCGTCGAAGTCTCAGACGCTGCGCCTACGAGCTTTGCCTTGCGGCAAAATTTTCCCAACCCGTTCAACGGCCGGACGCTGATCCAGTACGAACTTCCAGCAGACGGGCCAGTGCGGCTCAGCGTGTTCAACGCGGCCGGACAGCGAGTGCGCTTGCTGGTAGAAGAGCACCAAGCGGCCGGGCTGTACTTGCAGCCTTGGGACGGGCGCGACGACGCGGGGCAGCAAGTGGCCAGCGGTGCGTACCTATACCGGCTGGAAGCACCAGCGGCCGGGTTTGTCCAAACGCGGGGCATGGTCTTGGTGCGCTGATCTGCTCAACTAAACTTACTGATGTTACGCAGTTTTGAGGGTTTGTAGCTCCTCAAAGGCGGATCGAATCGCCTTGAGATAGAGTCTTGCTCGCAGCGCGAAGTGCTTGAGTCGGTGCTTGCTGCGCAAGCCCTCCAAGCGCCCGGCGGCATACAAGG
>JAJEEZ010000492.1:0-5739 GCA_022820705.1 Candidatus Latescibacterota bacterium
GTCGGGCAATACCGGCGCACAGGCCCTCGCCGTGACCATGCGCGGACTCGCACTGCGCGAAATCCGCACCTCTCACGCGGCCCGCGTCCTTGGCAAGGAGCTAGCAATCGGCTTTTGCAACGTGTTGGCCATCGCCGTGGTAACCGCGATCGGCGTCTTCATCTGGAGCCAAAGCATGGGACTGGCCCTCATCATGTTGTGCGCCATGTTGATGTCCATGATGCTCGCGTCCATAGCCGGCGCAGCCATCCCAGTCGTGCTGGTCAAGCTGGGCCACGACCCTGCGACGGCGTCCTCAATCATTCTCACGACCGCGACCGACATCGTGGGCTTCCTTTCGTTTTTGGGCCTAGCGACGCTGTTGTCTAGTATGCTCCCGACTGGCTAGCAACAACGGACATTGCAGCTTTTTAAACTGCTCCATTCTATTCGCAATCCCCACAATGGACATCGCGGCTCTTTATATTCTATTAACGCAACTACAACACTAAACGAGAAACAAGGAGGCACCTAAGTGGACGCCATCGCAGCCATCGGCGGCAGCCGGCCCCTCAAAGCAGAGGAATTCGCCCGCCGCGCTTACAATCATGCCCTCAATCCCGCCCGCAACCCGCTCAAGGAAACCCTCGACCAGTGCGAGTCCGTGGCCAAAACCCCACCTCTGTTGGGCGGCTTCAACGACGTGCCGTGGCACAAGCTGCGCGCCGCCGAGGTCCACGCCTGGGCCAAAGCCGGCTGGTCGTGGATAGTCAACGACGCCGAGCACAGCCAGTGGGAAGGCTGGTACGGACGCGAGCAAAACGCCGTCGTCGCCCGCCACGGCATCTTGCCGGTCCAGCGCCTAGCCCGCGAGGCCCGCTCCGAACACGGCGACGCCTTCCAACTCGGGGCGCGGGCGACGATGCGCCCCTATGGCACCACCTACGAGGAGGCCGAGCGCTACTTCCGCGCCATCAGCTTCCCCGTTCCCGGCCAAGCCACCCCAGACGACCGCGGCGGATATCCGGTCCGCGATGGCGAGCGGACCATGATGTTCACACCCGACGAACTGCGCGGCACTGAGACCGAGACCCAGGGCTGGATCCAGTTTGAGACCAAGGAATACATCATCGACATCGAGATCCGCGACCGCGTCCTCGATCTGATGGCCGCCCAAGGGCGCAACAAGGCCTGCGGCTTTGTCGGCCCGTTCGACGCCATCCTGCGCGAGGGCGACCTCCCCGAAGTCAACGACGCAGTCAACGCCCTCTTCCGCGCTGCTGCCGAGCGCGGCGTCCACACGGGCCGCGTCGTCGGTCACGGCGCAATGGAAGACCCCCAAGACATCGAAGACGGCATGGTCGAGGCCATCGACAACGGCGCGCGCCTGATTTGCGTGCACCCCCTCACCAGCGACATGGTCTTTCGCGGGGCCTACGCCATGGCCGAGCCTTTCTTCCGCGCCTGCAAGCGCTGCGGCTTTTGAACATTCCCTCACAATTTTAGGAGACCTTATGCACCTGTTTTGCGTCCTGATTGGCATACTTGCGCTAGTAAACACTGCTGTCCACGCTCAGCCCGAAGACGACGCTCCAGCCGAGGAAACGGTCGCGCTTGCGGCCGAGGCCCCTGCCGTCCCTGCACCCGTTCATGCCCCCCTCAGCTACGACCCCTACTACGTCCTGCCGGGCGGCCTAGGCTACACCAGCGTCGATATTGGCGTCCGCTCCGCTCCCTCCACGTTCAAAGAACTCAAGGACGTGAGCAATATCATCGCCATGGCCAAATTCAACCCTCACGCTCGCGTTGAAGTGGGCGCGCATCTCACCTTTGGCTTTTTCAAAGATGGAAATTCCAACTTTTCGTCGCTCGTCGTCGGCAGCAAGTACCAACTCGGCACCAACCGCGCGGCGACCGCTAACATTGTGCTACCCGCCGGAGACATCGACAATCCCGGCTTGGCCGTCGGTCTCATGCAGACCATGCGCATTGGACCCGCCTTCCGCTTCAACACTCGATTGCAGGTCGCCGCACTCGAAGGCTACGCTGAGGAGGGGGTCGTCGTCGATCTCTTGCTCGAACCAGCCCAAGTATTCAACGAAAAACTAAGTGCGTACCTCGACTTGCTCATCACCTCCAACACCTCCGACTTGGAGGGTGGCCTCAGCGTCCGCTTAGAGCCGAATTTCGACATCGGCCTCGGCGATGGCATGGTACTGAACACAGGAGTCAGCGTGGATTTGCAGGGTGACGAACGGGAGGACATGGGGTTGTTTATCGTGCTATTGCGCGACATGTAGGGCTTAACGATATTTTTAGGGGTTTTGGGTAGAAGCTATCTCATACATGCCTGTCCCTCGTAGTGGCGTCCTTTGTGGGTGCTTTATTCCCTAGCTAACGAATACAGCGATGACTCGATTCGGAACCAAAAATCTATCCAAAATCCTTTATGAGACAATTTGTAGAAAACTCTGAATTATCCCATTATCAAGGAGATAGCGAATGAGAACATTATTTGATGTGAAGAGAGACATTGAAATCGCCGAGCGATATCACAGCGATGCCGATGTCGTTCTATTTGAAGGCGATTGTAAAGAATTATTGGAAGAGATACCATCGAATTCGATAGATTTGGTGATCACTTCACCTCCCTACAACATTGGTAAGATATACGAGCGAAGAACTTCCTTGGGAGACTATCTCATGCATCAGGAGCCTGTGATCGCTGAGCTGTATCGTGTCTTATCAAGAACAGGCAGTATATGCTGGGAAATCGGAAATTACATTCAAAAAGGTGAAGTGTTTCCTCTCGATATTTATTTTTATGACTTATTCAAAAATCTTGGCATGCAGCTTCGTAACCGAATTATCTGGCGATTCAGTCACGGGCTTCACGCTTCAAAGCGATTTTCAGGGCGTTATGAGGTAATTCTTTGGTTTACAAAAAGTGAAGATTATGTGTTTAATCTTGATAGCGTTAGAGTACCTTCAAAATATCCGGGAAAAAGGCACTACAAGGGCCCCAATCGGGGCAAACCATCAGGTAATCCTCTTGGTAAAAACCCGTCGGATATCTGGGATATAGTCGTACAGGACTGGGAAAATGAGGTATGGGATATCCCGAATGTGAAGGCAAATCACCCAGAGAAAACCATTCATCCATGCCAATTTCCTGTTGAGTTAGTGGAACGATGCACTTTGGCACTGACGAATGACGATGGAGTTGTGCTAGATCCATACTGTGGTGTTGGTACCACCATAATTACGGCCTTGAGACATAATCGTAAGGCTATCGCCGCAGAACAAGATAAGCAATATGTGGATGTTGCACATGATAGGATTCAGAAATTCATAGACGGAACTTTGCCTATTCGTCCATTAGGTAAGCCCGTTCACACTCCAACAGGTAGAGAGAAGGTTGTACAACAGCCTTTAGAATGGGGAGCTTCAGCGAAAGAAATCGACCTATGATTATTGCTGCCGAATACTCGTTCAACAGAGGCCTAGCATCAGTTCAGGAAAAATGGCCCTACGCGATAAAGGAGTTGGAAGGAATTATCAATTCTGTAGATGCACACCACTACAAGACCAAAAAGAGTAATGAAAAAACCATGCAGGGCAGAATGCTTTATAGCCCTCCTGGTCTCAACAGCGCTCTTACCCGAGAGTTTAACTCTAGAGGCTGGCGTAAGAAGCGGGTGCTCTGCGAGTACCCTACGAACTACTATCGCTCTGCATACTCACCAAAGCCATTACGCCAAAGAGCTTTTCGAGAAATGGATTTTCTAAAGGAACGCCTTGGTATAGAAGTGCAGTTCGGTAAATACGCATTCATGGTTTATAACGTTTGTGCAAAAATGACCATCTTTCACAAGCTAGACTTCATTGACGCTGGAGTAGAAATTGTTCCCGTGAAGTCCTTCGCAAACGAGATGTCAACAGGTGTCTCGTATTTCGAGCAGTTTGTATGGGACTTGCAGACACGGGGAGTCGCTGATATTGACATCCCTGTTTTAATTTTTGGCATTGATGCCTAGCTCCCTTTTAGCTGGTATTATCAAGTGCCTATCTTGTCTGACATACAGGAGCTCCATCTTCAGGCTGCAAACGTAGGACAGTAAGTACCATGCTCATTTTGCGCAGTATCGCACTGGCGACTTTGCTAGCACCGGCCATGTTGGCCGCAGATGGCGCGGGCCACAGCGTTGGGTTCGTGGCCGGGCCGACCTACGGTCTAGGACTCAGTTACGGCCGCCAAAATCCCACTACCGGCAACGGCTGGCAGGTCTCGGGATTTCCGTATTGGTCCCAAGAGGAACGCTATCTCTTTGGGGGGCTTACCTTGTTCAAGACCTTGCACCAAGGCGAGTGGGCGCGAGCGTTTTTGTCTGGGGGCGTGGCCGCGTTCTACCGGCGGAGTGAACATTGGGATTTTGTTCGCGGCAGGCTAGACGTCAAGGTGAAACCAAGCGTGGAGGTAGATCTCCAAGTCGAAAGCAAAAAAAGCATCGACGAGAAGCTAGATGTCGTAGCGGGGCCGGGCGTGGGGTTAGAGATCGGCACCAAAAACATCGCCGTTTCCATGGACGTTCCCATCGCCATCTTCCTCGTGTCCGACGATGGCTTTGCCATCCGCCCCATTCCAAATTTCGCCTTGCTCTATCGCTGGTAACGCCCCTGACAATCACCAGCTAAAGATGCGGTTGTCGGTCATGCCGGTACAGGCGTCGATAACCAGCCAGACCCCAGCACTGGCAAACTGACCG
This sequence comes from Candidatus Latescibacterota bacterium, assembly GCA_022820705.1. Taxonomy (GTDB): domain Bacteria; phylum Latescibacterota; class UBA2968; order UBA8231; family UBA8231. The sequence goes on from JAJEEZ010000492.1 coordinate 4,746, forward strand.
AGGATCGCCCCCATGAAGAACGGGCGAACGGCGCGGAAACCGCGTGGCCCCCAGTATTTGAGGACGATGGCCTTGCAGAGCCACGCCAAAAAAATCGAAAACCAAGAGTGACTCATCAGCCAGAGACCGGCGATGGGGAAGCCAATGGGATGCACAGGCCACCACGTCAGGTAGTGCCGGGCCAGCATCAGGCCGCTCATGATCGCAGCGCCGATCCCCGTGGAAAACCAGCCCTCCCAACTGGGCCCGGTGGGGTTGAGCAAGAGGCGGGCGACAAAGCTCTCAAAGGGAGCGCGGGCACCGCCGCCAAAAAACCAACGGTTGAGATTGATGCCGCCGTAGCGGTAGGACAAATCGAGAATCGCCCACATCGAACTAACCATGCTGACCAGCACCGCCAGCATCAGCGCCCAGAAGAAGGGGCGGTGGCGGCCCTGTTGACCGTCGAGCAGCTTGAGGGCATGGGCGGCCGAGGCCATCACCACGACGCGCAGTTCGGTAGCCCAAGTAAAAGAGAACCCGAGAGCGGTAATACCGGTTTCGCCGACCGCGGTCGTGCCAATTCCCGTGGCGACGAAGCTCTGCGGCATCATCGGCGTGCGCGCTTCGGGCACCCCACTTTCGGCGACAATGCGGGTCAGCGCCACGAAAATGGCAAAGGCGCTAATCAGAAAGAGCAGGGCAACTAGCGGCGGCATCCCACTCAGGTAGAGCCAAACCCCGGCAAAACCCAAGCTGGCCAGCGCGCCACAGACTGCGACGCGGTAGGAAAGAATCTCGTCCGAGTCATCGACATCTTCAGCATTGAAAAACGCCTTGCGGCACACGTTCTTGAGGTGCCCGCGCCCCACCCACAGCGTAAGGACGACTAGCGCGATCAGCGCTCCCATTTCCTGATGGGCAATCGCCGGTGGATTGACGCTAAAAGTGTCTAACGCCTCGCCAGAGGTGACGCCCAACACGCCGTAGAGCCCCTTTTGCACATTGACCAGCA
>JAJEEZ010000418.1:0-12292 GCA_022820705.1 Candidatus Latescibacterota bacterium
TTTCGAGCAGATATGGCGCGTCTTGCGCGACGATGGCACTGTTTGGCTGAACGTTGGTGATTCCTACACATCCGGCAACCGGAGATATCGGGCACCAGATAGGAAAAACCGTGCACGAGCCATGGCAGTGCGGCCGCCGACGCCAGAAGGACTTAAGCCGAAGGACTTGATAGGTGTTCCGTGGAGATTGGCGTTTGCTTTACAGGATGCGGGCTGGTGGATTCGCAGTGAAGTAATATGGCACAAGCCGAATGCTCATCCAGAGTCCGTTCGAGACCGACCAACCAAAGCTCACGAGACAGTCTTTCTATTGTCAAAGGACAAGGACTATTACTACAACTACGAAATCGTCAAGGGGCCGCGTGACCGTCGCCTGCGAACGGTTTGGGAGATTCCCACCGAGCCGGTAAAGCGCGTAAATGGGCAAGCAGATGATCACCCCGCGATGATGCCCCTTTCGCTTGCTCGATGCTGTGTAGCCATTACGAGTCGCGACGACAGCATTGTGCTCGACCCATATGCGGGTTCGGGTACAACGCTTCTGGCGGCGCGTGAACTCGGGAGACAGTGGGTAGGGATTGAAATAAAGCCTGCTTTCGTGGATTTGATTGAGCGGCGGTTATGCACGTAATGACGCTGGATGAACTCAAGGCGGCTCTCGATTCGTTCTCACCGGTCAAGATCGAATTTGTCGCAAGGATTATGGAATCCTTGGCGAATCCTCCGAGCGCCAACATTCGGTCTGCGGGTACATGGTTAACTAGCGAGCCGGACTGGATTGAATATTTCGGACTTGCATTGTCGGTTCACCATGGAGCCACAACTGAACCGTTGGGGCTATCGGCGTTCGAGGCGGTATTCAGAAACGCGTGTGAACATCTTCGCTGGTCGATTGACCCTCCCGGCTCCAGAACCCAAAGATTCGTTGATATGGTCGTTCGTCCAAAGTCGGGCAACCGTCGGCGATTGTCTCTAAAGTCGACTGCCGCCAAGAATCTATCCAAGACCGCGTTGCATATTTCCAAGTTGACTGAGGCCGCCTGGATTCAGGACGCACGCACCGCTAGAGATCGACGAGATCGCACTCTTGAGTTGTTCAGGCAGTACCGGAACGCCGTTACGCAGATCGTCATGCTCCGGGCATTCCGGGAAGACCCTAGCAGGATTCCGCACAAGTATCAGCTTGTTGAGATTCCAGTCAGTATCTTCGACTCGATTCAGGAGGCGTCGCTAAAGGTCTTTGAACGGGATGCCCCGGTAATCGAATGTAACGTTGGAGATCGCGTGGCCGCAGTGGTGGCTATCGACCGATCCGACGCAAAGATCACAGTCAGGCAAGTGCAGCTTGCTGCCTGCACCGTTCATGCGGAATGGGATAGGGCGTAATCGGGGATGTAGGACCAGCGAAGTTCGTCGGCGATTGTGGATGCTTGGCAGCGCCAAGCGTACTTATTCGTGTCCTGAACGCGACCCGGGTTCTATGTGAGGAGGAGCGGAGTCAGAAACCCCGATGTCGGTTCCGACTTCTTTAGGATTGAGAGTAGTCGATTACCTTCCTGTTAGTTTTATCCAATCTAACCACGGGTTCTTTCCCATTCAATTAGACCACTAAGACAGGAGTCATTATGGCGCAAAAGAAGACGCTCAGACAACGGATGCGAGACGGCGAAGTGCTAACCGCCCTGCGCGGCTCGCTGACCACGACCAAGGAGGAGTTGGCCGATATATGGTCAACGGGCCAGTTCGACTACATCTGGATCGACAGCCAGCACACTCCCTTTAGCGAAGAGCAATTGGTCGCCTACTGCCGGGCAGCCGAAGAGTTGGACATCGACGTGCAATTGCGCATCCCGCACACCCGGCAGGCCTACATGGTCGGGCGCTATCTCGACTTGGGTCCCAGCGCGGTCTTGATCCCCGAGGTCATGGAGCCGGAGACTGTGGATGACGCCATTGCCTATGCCTATTACGGCCCCATTGGGCGGCGCAGTTGGGGCGGCGCGCATCGCCGCGGCCTGCGCGGCTCGACCCAAGGGGTGGACCGACGCGCCTATGCGGCGTGGTGGAATGACTACGTGATCTTGGCGATCCAAGTAGAATCCGTCGAAGCAGTGACTAACATTCGCAAATTGGCCAAGCCGGGCGTGAGCGTGGTCACGTTTGGGCCCAACGACCTTTCCTTCAGCTTGGAGGATCACCCGGACTATCCACTGCGCACGGTCGATGACTGTATGCGCAATGTCGCCGCGCAATTGGCTGGTACTGGCATCAGTCTGGCTATGGGAACGGGTACTAGCCCGGAAGAACGCGACAAGTATCTGGAGATGGGGTTTACGCTTTTCCAGGGGGATGCGCCGAGCTAACTTTGGCCGCATTACCTCGGTAGCCGTATGTTAATCGTCCATTACTAAACTGACCTTTCGGAGGATACGTTATGTACATTGGATCGCAATTTGGGGAACAGACCGACGAAGAAATGAAAGTCTTGTCGCAACTCGGCATCAAAAACGTCGATCAGACTCCTTCCGCGCCGTGGCGGGAATGGAGCGCGGAGATGCTGGTGCAGATGAAGGAGCGGTGGGCCAAACACGGCATTAGCATGGAGATGATTCACATCCCCTTGGGCTCGCGCAGCGCCTACCAAAACGAGGCTGGGGCGATCTTTCTCAAACCGAGCGACGAGCGCGACCGCCAGCTCGACTGGATGAAAGAGACGGTGCGGATGGCGGGCGAGGCCGGTATTCGCGGCCTCAACTACAATATCACCATCTTGGGCCACCTGCGGACGCCCTCGAAAACGGGACGCGGGGGAGCCACAGTATCGACCTTTGAGTTGGACAAATTGGACCAGTCGCTGGGCGAGTTTGAAGACGGGCCGGCCGATGAAGACGAGATGTGGGAGCGCATTGACCACTGGCTGCAGGAGATCATACCCGTGGCCGAAGAGTACAAAGTGCAGATGGCCTGCCATCCGTCCGACCCGGGCATTGGCGTGGGCAATACGTATCGGGGCGTGGCGCGCCCGCTGGGGATGGCCGAGGGCTTCAAAAAGCTCATCGCGCTCTACGACAGCCCGTACAACGGCTTGAATTTTTGCCAGGGCTGCATGTCCGAGGCGCTGGCCAATCCGGCGGAGGAAATTTTTGATGTCATTCGCTACTTCGGCGAGCGCAAGAAAATTTTCAACGTCCACTTTCGCAACATCAAAGGGGGTCTGGGGAACTTCGTCGAGGTTTTTCCCGACGAGGGAGACATCAACATGATCCGGGCGCTGAAGGTGTACAAGGAGGTCGGCTACGAGTACATGATTATGCCGGATCACGTTCCTGGGATCAGCGGCCCCGAGCCGGGCAAGGTCGGATTTGCCTATGCTTTCGGTTATATCCACGCGGCCTTGCAAGCGGTGAAGGAATTGTAAGTAGCAGACGATGAAATGTTGTTGGGGACATAGATTGCAAAATAATTTATGATATAGACCAGTTTTAGTCAGCGCATGAGACACCTTTGCGAATACCTCATCTAGTATTGTGCCGAAAACCGACATCGGAGCGCAATCTTCTAGGGACTAATCCGAACTACATGAGGAGGTTGGTCTTATGAAAAAGTTGACGAATTTGCTACTCGTTGCCGCCGCATCCCTGATCGTTGGGGATGCTCTGCACGGCGAAATAATCCATTGGTCTTTGGGCGGCCCATCCGGCCTCAATTGGGTGGAGTGGACCCAACAGAACACTCTGGTGGATGTCGCCGCCCAGCCAACGGCGCTCCAGCCCCTGCAACTCAAACCGGATGAAAATCTGGTCCCCCAATTGCACTGGACGCGCTATAAGTTCCCGATCGTTTCCTACTTCAGACCGGGCATGCCCCGCATCTGGCCGGGGACGGGCGAAATCTCCACTCCCAAAGGACTCGATCTGATGTCTTTTATCGACGGCGATTCAGGGACTTATGTCAGACCTTTGGGCAATAATTTTTTTACTATCGATCTGGGGGCTCCCGTACCCGCCGAACGCATGGTGTTTTACCCCCCCGAGGGCGTCGATCCATTTACCCAAGAACCGTACCGACCCAATTTTCGCCTAGCCGGGTACGAGATATCAGCCAGCAACGACGCGATTTTCATCGAGCGCGAAACAGGCGGGTATCACGCTCTCGATGTGCTGCTGGCCCATGTGGAACAGAACTTCGATTCGGTCATCGAGGCCAATTTCCCCCGGCAGAACCTGCGCTTCTTCCGCCTGAGACCATTGCCCGGTCCCAGCCTCTCGATCAGTGGAGAGCGGGCTCTGGCCGAGATAGAAGTCTATGGCAGCGGCTTTGTACCCGGGGCGACGTGGCTCTCCCGGGTCGTCGATCTGGGAGAACCGGTCAACATCGGCGGAGTGATCTTCGGCGTAAGTAAGTGGCGCGTTGAAGACGGCGTGCTACAGCCCGCGCCCGAGTCGCTGGCCCGGGCCACAGTGGAGATCAAAACCGGCCTGGACGATACCGCGATCGCGTACTTGAGCTACAACGACCTGTCGCAGGCTGTCGAAGTGGACTCCGCGGCTTACGAGCGTCTCAAACCGCGCGTGTATTCCTATGACCCGCCGGCCGTGGGCTGGCGCGGCCCGATTGTCGAAGACCAGGAGCAATGGAGCTTTTGGTCGAGGCCGTTGGCCCGCTCGGGCAGCGACCCTCAGACCCCAGCGGGGCGCTACATGCAGCTTCGGATACGGCTGGAGACCGATCAGGTATGGGAAATGGCCCGGCTGGACTCACTTGTAGTGCAAGCTTCGCCCTTGCTGGCTGAGCGAATCTTGGGCGAAGTAGCCACCGCGGACAATGCCAATCCAGAGGGTAAGATCGCCCAAGTGCCCGTTGGCGAGCCTATCGAATTCGCCTATGCCATAAAGGGCGAATTCGCCGCGGGACAAGCCGGTTTCGATGCCGTGCGCGTATCGACGCCGGCCCCCAGCTCTTTTAAGGAACTGGCTCTTGGACAACCAGCCATACCAGTGAGTCCAGATAGCGTGGTGGGCGAGGCTCGGGGCTTTGTCGCGTACCTACCGCAAGTCATCGGCCCACAAGGGGAATCGAGCCTTTCTCTCAAGTTGGAAACCTCCCTGTACGGTGCCGCTGGGACCTTTGCAGCAGAGGTCTTTAGACGGCAGGGCACGGGCTTCCCCCAACAAGTTCAAGGCGGCAACGCGAGCGACGACATAGGCACGGATCAGATACGGGTGTTGGCCTTGGCCTCGTCGCTGGGATCTGTATTGAGCGGGGTGGAAGTCAGGCCAGCGGCGATCACGCCCCAAGGGGACGGGGTAAACGACCGGGCGCTGATCTACTACACGTTGTTGAATACGCAGACCAACGCCCGCGTCCAGGTCGTGATGTATTCGTTGGCCGGAGCCTTGGTTCGACGCCTGTCTATGAGCTGGCAGGCCGCCGGTCCTCAGACTTTGGAATGGGACGGCCGGAACGAGGCGGGCAAGATCGTTCCTCCGGGATTGTACCTAGCCCGGCTGGAAGTGGAAAGCGACGATGTCAGTCACACCGCAACCCGCCTTATCAGCGTGGCCTACTAGCTGCCGGTTTGCTAGGCTGAACCATGGTTATTGCAAGGATATGCGGTCCCATCTTGCTCCGATATTTCCCGTTCCTCTTGGTATTTTCTTTTGGGGCATGCGAAGGCAACACCACCGATGAGGTAGATGGGTTAGCTGGAGCAGACAAAGCCCCATCCCCGCCGGAAGGGATCGCTTGGGAGGTGGAGCTGTACTTTAGAACCTATAGCTCACCACGCCTTTTCACCGGCTCCGACCGACCCGAGATCCTCATCGCTTTTGGCGATGAAAACCCCCGCGCCGGTGGTGCCTTCGCCGTGGACGTCGCCACAGGCGAGCGCCGCTGGCGTCTTTCGACTACCCACGAACTTTTCGCCCTGCCCACGCCGCTGACATTTAGGCCCGGAGGCAGGCAAGCGTGGGTTTTCGCCGGACGCGACGGTCAACTGCGCGCTGTTGACGGGACTACGGGCGAGGAACTTTGGCACTTTCGCCCTTTTGGCGACGAAGGTCGTGCGGTGGGGATTTACAATTTCTATTCTGGCAGGATGTTCGATGATGTCAACGCCGATGGCGTAGCCGATTATCTGGTGACTAACGGAGGCGATTCGCGCCTCGAGTCTCACGAAAGTCGGCCCCCCGGCCACCTGATGGTCATCAGCGGGTCAGATGGCGATCTCATACACCGGCTGCAAGTTCCCGATGGCCGCGAGACTTACTGTTCGCCTCTCCTGTGGTCGCGGATGGGCGAGGAGTGGATCGTCTTTGGCACGGGTGGCGAAACCTTTCCAGGCTCTCTTTGGGCCGTCCACGCCGACAGCGTCCGGGCAGGTACCTTGGCGGGTATCCGTGCTATAATTGCCAACAAAGAAGACAAAGGCTTCATCGCTCCGCCGTCCTTGGCCGACCTAGACGGCGATGGCGTGTTGGATTTAATCGCCACGCCCTTCGATGGCCGACTAGTGGTGCTCTCTGGTGCCTCCCTGATGCCTCTGTGGAGCTTTGTAGCCCCGGATGTAGAAGAGACCCAGGCGAGTCCGGCCGTGGGCGATTTTGACGGCGATGGCGACTTGGATATCGTCCATAGCGTCCATCGAGGCGTCTTCCCGCAATGGCAGGGGGCTGTGGTGCGGGCCTTCGACGGACAGACCGGTGCGCTACTGTGGGCGTACAGCGTGGAAGGAAATTTGGCTCCTCCTTCACCGCTGGCGGTCGATATGGACGCCGATGGTAGGGATGAAATTTTTTTCGTCGAGTCTGAGCCGGGCTATTTCATGGGCCGAGCGAGTTCGTCGCACTTGCACGTAGCGCACGTAGAGGAAAATCGCTTGGAGACGCTTGCTACGGTTGACGGACTCAGCGCCAGTTCGGGATGGGTCGGCGACGCCGATGGGGACGGCTGGCTCGAGTGGTTCGTGCCCCTGAGCAAAATTGGCCGGGGTGGCCTCCTGCGCTACGACTTGGGCGGACCAGTCCCCGACCGCATCGCTTGGGGCGGCTACTTGGGCACCCAGCACGACGGGACCTATTGAGAAACTGCTAAAGAGAATTTTGCTCCGGTGTAGGACTATGTTCGTGCGACCCGGCCGCGCCATCTCGCTCGGGTGCCAGAGATAAGGCTCGCCGGGCTAGCGGTATCAAGGCCGCTGCGCCCTGACGCACTCGATAGGTCCGGTCCAGCGGAACATCCACAAAGCGTTGAACCTCGTCCGCGCCCGGCCAGATCACCGCAATTTCCCGGATGGCCGTGGCCGGTCCTAGACCGATTTCCTGTTGCAGACTCGAAGCCCCGAAGCTGGCGCCGCTGCTCACCATCCGGTGGATTGACCGAGTGCCCTCCGCAGTTTCCACTTGGACTTCGACGCGGGCTCCAATGGCACTGCGGTTGGCCTGGGTGCCCTCCAGCAGCAAGGTGATCCAGCGGTGCCCGTGCCCGGGGTTTTCAAACAGGACATTCTGGAAGGTATCCCCGGTATAGGCCCCGCCTATGACCGCATAGATGTCTTGGTCGCCATCGTTGTCCAAGTCGCCGACGGCCACGCCGTGCCCTTTCTGCAAATGGCCGAAGCCGCCCGAGGCCGTGACATCCTGAAAGGCGCGCCCGCCAGCATTGCGGAACATGCGATTGGGGACCACCGAGCGCAGGGAGGGCGAACCCGTGGCCACGTAGAAGTCGAGCAAGCCGTCATTGTCCAAGTCAACGTAGTTGCACCCCATCGTATAGAGCACTTGGTGGAGACGGCTGGTCTGGCTGACATCGGCAAAGGTGCCGTCGCCCCGGTTGCGGAAAAGCCGGGCCCGTTCGGCGTTGGTGGGGAGGTTCAGATAGTCGGCGGCGACATCCCCGGCGTTGATATCGGGGTTGTAGTGATAACCCGAGGCGAACAGGTCGAGCCAGCCGTCGTTGTCGAAGTCCCAAAACCAAGTGGGAAAGCTCTCGTGGGGCCGCTTGACCCCGGCCTGACCGGCCACGTCTGTGAAGCGCGGACCCTCGGCTGGTTCGCCGCCTCGGTTGCGGAAGAGCAAATTGTCGCCCATCAGACGCGAGACGTACAAGTCGATCTGCCCATCGTTGTCGAAGTCCCCCCAAGTAGCGCCCTTGACAAAGCCCTTGGTGGCCAGACCGAGCGAGGCGGCCTTTTCGCTGAAGGTACCGTCGCCTTGGTTGTGGAAGAGTTCACCGGGGTGGACATCGCCGATGCCGGGAAAGGTCTCGTTGCCGACGAATAGGTCGAGCAGGCCGTCGTTGTCGATGTCGGCCCAAGCTGCCGTTTGAGTGGGGTGGAAACTGAGCACGCCCGCCGTTTCGGTCACATCGGCAAAGGTCCCGTCGCCTTGGTTGCGCACCAGCGAATTGGGATGCAGGCCGTCGCGGTCCTGCCAAGCTCCCCGCACGGCCAGAAAATCGAGCCAACTGTCGTTGTCGAAGTCGGCGTGGACTAGTTGCAGGCCGCCGGTTATGCCGGTGAGGCCAACTTCCCGAGTGCGCTCGACAAAAGTGCCGTCGCCTCGGTTGCGAAAATAGCGCAGTTGGTCGTGCAGACCCCAAGCCGAGATCATCAAGTCGAGAAACCCGTCGTTGTCAAAATCGTCCATGATGCTGCCGCCGGCTAGGGATACCAAGTCGAGCTTCAAGAAGGGAGCGATATCGGGGAAATGTCCGATATCGTACTCGGAGGTGAAAAGCGATGGCGCAATGAGCCACTCGGGTGGGACTTGGTCGGGATACTCCCCTAGGGTCATGTAGGCGATATTGAGGAGCCAGCGCGCCGTTAAATCGCTAGGGTTTTGCTCCAGTACGGCGGCAAAGTGGTTTATGGCCATCCGCGAGCCTTGGGGGTCGGCGTGGACGCCGTCGGGGCCGATGGGGAAGAGGCACGAGGCCGTCGCATGACCTTCTAGGCAGTTGACCTGCTCGCCCAAGCGCATATAGGCGGTCCCTAGGAGCAAGTCTAGGCTCGGCTGTAGGCGGACTTGACGCTGCTCAATCTCGGGCTGCAATTGGCGGAATTCGTCAATTGCAGCTTGGGTCTGACCTGCACGCAGGCGCTCCCGGGCCAATAAAATTCGCGCCCGCAGACGGGCCAGAGGATCCAAAGGTTCTTCTAGGCCGCTGAGATAGCCCACGCGCAAATCGTTCAGATAGGTATTGGAAACCGGATTTCGGTTGCGAGCGATCTGTTGCAACCGCTCAGCCATTGACTGAGAGATTGAAGGGGGAGGGACCTGTTCGGGGGGTTCACAGGCGACTAGGGACGCGATACAGGCGGCCATCAATAGGGTCGAGTATCGCATTAGAGCCTAGTCCGCCTCGACAGGAGCTGCGCTGAGACGCTGGTACTCGGCCATCATGGCCTCTCCCTGCTCCACTAAATCCTGCTCTAGATAGAGCCGTCCCAGATTGTAATAGGAATCGGCGTTTTCAGGATCGAGCCGTATCGCCTTTTGATAGGCTTGGGCCGCCCGTTGGATATCCTTCTTCATCATATAAGCAGTGCCCAGATTATTGTACCCTTGGGCATAGCGAGGATTGATCAATAGCAGGGCTTCGTACTGCTCCAAGGCGTCGTCGATCTTGCCTTGGCGCAATAGGATATTAGCCAGATTGTTGCGGGCGCTCGCGTATTCGGGATGGATCACTAGGGCCTTGGTGTACTGAACCACCGCTTCGGCGGTCCCCCCCAAACTGGCGTAGAGTACGCCCAGATTGTAATGAGCGTGGGCGTCTTCGGGATAGAGGGTCAGCATATAGCGGTAGTGTTCAATGGTCTCGCTGACCTGCCGCAGGCGTTCAAAATTCGCCACTAGTTGCTCGCCGGCCGCGTCCTGACCTTGCCTCAGGTACAGGGTCCCCAAGTGGTGAAAAGCCTCTGGGGAGAAGCGATCTAGGACAATACTGCGTTGCAGAACCTGTTCGGCCTCCTCAGCGCGCCCTAGCCGCAGATAAATTCTGCCTAGCTGAGTGTAAGCCTCGGCGTGAGCGGGCTGAAACTGCACAACGGTTTTAAGCGCCGTCTCGGCCTCTTCCATACGACCCAACTGGACATAGACGAGGCCCAAGTGGTAGTGAGCGTCAACATAGGCCGAATCAATCGCCACTGCGTCGGATAGAACGGTTTCCGCTTCATCGAGGCGTCCTTGCCGCTGGTAAATTAATCCGAGGTTGTACAGCGTGGCCACATGCTGCGCATCGATGGCCAGTGCCTTGAGTAGGATTTCGGCGGCCTCTGAGTAGCGGTTCTGGTCGGTAAAGGAGATGGCGAGCTTGCGATAGGGGTCGGCGCTGTCGGGGGCTAGGCTGATGGCTTCTTGGTAAGCTCTGACGGCGTCTTCATTGCGGCGTTGCCGAACGTAAATATCTCCCAGAGCAATGTGGGCTTCGGCTTTGTCTGGGGCGTATTCTACGGCCTGTAGAACTTCCTGCAGGGCCTGTTGAAATTGGCCTTTCTTGAGCAGGATGGATCCAAGCAGCAGACGCGTTTCTACATGAGTGGGATCCGCGGCTAGGGCTGCCAAGCAAGCGTCGCTGGCCAAGGCGTAGTCGCCGGCTTGGCTTTGCTCTTTGCACTCGGCGTAGGCTAGGGTCGCCTTTTCCTGCGCTCTGTCGCCGCAGGCTTGGAATGCGACGGCTAGCAACAGCACGGCCAAGACGCTCCTGCCCCATCTGGATGTCCGCCGGTGCTGGGAAACCTTGCCAAGGCTTCTACGAACCAGTGTCGGCATCCAGCGTTTGCAAACGGTCTTCAAAGAGGATGATCTTGTCGGCGTGCTTGTCCCGCAGGTCTTGGAAAAGTGCGCTGAAAAGGCGCTTCTCTTCCTGTTGGTTCAACCAGTAATGCACGCGACGGGCAGCTTGCTCAAAGGTCTGTGGCCGGGGGGGTAGCTTCTCCAGCACTTTGAAGATGGCGTACTGGGTTTTGCCGACATCGGCCTTGACGATTTTCAACGGTCCGTACAACGGTCCCACTGAGGCGCTATCGGCAGCGGTGTACAGGGCTCCGTAGCGCATCTTATCGGTGGGATGCAGATGGAGCAAGCCCTTGTTCTTGGCCGCCTGCCAACGCTTGGATTTAGCGATCGCCAATTGCTGCATATCCTCGCCGGCCTCAACGCGCCGGAGCAGGGCTGCGGCCTCTTGGTGTGTATCGACTAAGATCTCGACCAAGCGGATCTCGGCCTTGAGGCGAAAGCGGTCTTGATGGGTCTCGAAATAGCGGCGCTGGGCTGCTTCGCTCAGGTCCATGCGCTCTTCCACCGCCTGCTTTTTGAGCGCGTCAATGAGCATGGATCGCTCCTTGACTGCAAACCAAGCGACTAGAGAGGAATCTTGATCCAGACCTTTTTCTAGCGCGGCTAGGTAAAACAGGGCGTCGGACAGCAGGACGTCTTCGAGGGCGGAGGCCACTTGGGCGCTGTCTAGACGCTCGGGCTGGAACAGCCCGTCCTCGACGTAGAACTCCAATAGGTCAATGGCCGTGATGGGATTGTCCTGCAGGTGATACAAGACCTTATTCTGATCGGCGGCACTAAGGGCCAGCTTGCGTCCTCCCCACTCGGCTGACAATGCGACTGCAGCGGCAATCTCAGCCGGATTCGGGCGTGGCTGGTAACGCTCTTTCAGTGCCTTCAGGGTCTTGTTGCGCTGTTCGACGAAGGCCCGCACTAGCGTGGTCTGGGCGAAGGCCATGAGATAGCTGGCCGGCGCTGGTTTCTCCTGCAAAATGAGAAACACTTCGTAATGGTTCCCTATCTGATAGGGACCGCAAAGCGTGCTTACTTCTTGGTCGAACAGGTCTTCGGCTACATCCAACGGCATGCCGTGCTGTTCTAAGTTGTCGCGCCCGTAGTACGTCTTGATCACGCCCCCTTGCCGCGCTGTCGCTTCGTCTAGGGAACGCTCCAGCGCTACCTGCTCGAAGGGCTTGCCGCCCTCGACTTCCCGAAGGGCTTGGATGGCCTCCGCTTCGGTCGCCGTGCGGATGCGAGCCAGAGCCAGTAAGCGGTTCCACTTACTTTTTTTGAAGCGCTCCCGCAATTCCTCGAAAGGCACGTCGGATTTGCTCTTCACTTCGCGCACCAGAAATTCGAAAGACAACTTTTGCCGCCATTCTCGCTGTAGCTGACGCTCGAAGTCCGCCCCTTGGTCTAGGCCGCGCTCCCGGGCCTCCAGCATCATCAATTCCATATCGATCATGCTGTCGAGATAGTCGCGTAGCTCTTCGACCCCTGCTTTTTCACTGCGC
>JAJEEZ010000213.1:0-5998 GCA_022820705.1 Candidatus Latescibacterota bacterium
TATCAGAAGCGTGGAGTACGATGTCGTGCATCGTCTTCAGACCCCGAAGCAGGTTGGTCTTGCCCGAGGCGTTCGCACCGTAGATCGCCGCCGATCTCAGGAGTCGGATCGGTCGTGCGTCTTCGGCAAGATTCGGTACCACCACATTGGAGTCACCATGCTTCTTGTCGCGGCTGGCCATGAGGCTGAGGCGTGCCTCTTCCTTGATCGATCTGAAGTTGGTAACGGAGAATTCAATAAGCATTTCAAACCAGCGTTCAGCCTAGACTATTCACCGGAAAATGGGAATCGCCGTCCGGCACTAGAGAGACATGACATATCATATAAAATATAAAATAAGCTACATAATACGCTGCCCTTTTCGATGTTCTGTCAAGGCGCTGAGAGTATGCACGCATGGGCTTCCTAAAACCTCTGGTAACCAGCTACAAAAGCATCGGACGCTGAAATTCCCCTCTCTCCAAGATATGGATACTCACTCCCCACTCAGGTCGAAACCCCCAGCAAACCGCGCGTCAGTTGAAAATCGACGTTGCGCTGCTGCAAGGCACCGGGGATGTGGTCACCTCGCGCCACCCCAGCTAACAAAGCGGCCAGTTGCTCGGCCCAATCGTCAGCCACACCCGTTAGAGCCAAATCAATATCATCGCCGTAGAGCTTCGCCACCGTCGAATCCGCACTCACCTGCACCACCGGCATCAAGGGATGCCCCTGTAAGGGATGCTCGCCAGTATGGGCCAAGATCAGGTCCACGCCCGTGGCACCTAGTCCGGTAGCTGTTTCTACCCAGTGATCAGTGGGCGTCTCCATGATGTAAAAACCCGGCTCCACGGCCGCCTGTCCATAGGGCAACGTCGCCGCGTCCGAGGGATCGACTAGCACGGATTCCAGATACGCCGGTTCCTGCAGCAGGGCCGCGTTGTGCGGCACAACCACAGTGCCGCCTGCAGTCACTACCCAGCGCGTCAACTGGGCAAAAGACTGCGCCGCGTCCTCCCCTAACTCACCGGTCGCCTGCATCCCCAAGCGCAAGGCACCCAAGCCACCATCCACGGCGACAGGTGCTTCCATTTCTGCCAGCGCTTGGTGGAACCACCCCTCGACCCTGTCCATGGCCTTGACAATCCCGCCGTCCAACTGCACCGACGCCCAGCCGAAAACAGCCGGATCCAAACCCCATTCCTCAAGGCCGTTGCGCATGTAGTCGTTGTGCGTCTTTTCGCAGCCGTGCTCCAGCAACAAAACGCGCCGCGCCAGCGGATGTGCTGCGTACCCCATCATAGTGCGCAAGTGCATTTGCTCGGTGGCACCGCTCGACGACAGCCCACAGCCCTCGGTGTGGACCAAGGCGACAAAGTGCGACAGGCCCTGCTCGCGGCCCACTTGCCGGGCATTGAGCCGCTCGGCGCACATGCGGGCGATCTGGCCAGCGCACAGGCTGGTGGGCAATACCAGCCCCACCTGATCAATAGCCCCGTCCAGCATGGGGAACGACACGGCCGGGCCGACCTCGGGCCGCACTGGCACGGGCCGCCCCTCGGGCACGGGAGCGGCCAATAGTTCCTCCAACTGGCTGGTATCGGTCTGTTGCCAGTTGCGCCAGATGGACACTTGGGCGTGGCCGGCCTGCTCGCCTAGCGAGCGCTCGCCCGAGGCCACCCGCAAGGTGCGCTCGAACAGCTCTTGGCCCAACTCGTCCATCGGCGTGCCATCCAAGTAGGCCCCGGCATTGACGTCGAGATCCGCAGCCAGCAACTGGTAGCGCTCCGAGGTGGTGACGATCTTGATCGTCGGCACAAAGGGGAAATTGGTGATAGAGCCATTGCCCGTGACAAAGAAAATGGCGTTGCAGCCGCTGGCCACCTGCCCGGCGATGCTTTCCAAGTCGTTGCCCGGACTGTCCATAAAGTAGAAACCAGTCCCTTTGAGCGGCTCGCCGTAGTCAATGGCGTAGTCCAAGCGCACGTCCGGGTCGCGCTTGCGCGCCGCGCCAATGGACTTGAGGGCGATATTGTACAGACCGCGAAATTTGTTGCCCCCCGAGGGATTGCCCTCGGCTGAGGCACCGTGCCACGACACCCGCTCCTTGAAGCGCTCGACCATGTGCAAAAAGGTGCGCGCAGTCTCCACATCCTTGACGTTTTGCAGCACGTATGGTTCGGCGCCGATCAGTTCGTCGGTCTCGGCGAGGTTGGCCGCGCCGCCGTAGCGGATCAACTCGCGCGCCACCCAAGCAGCCAACGGATTCCCCGAAATGCCCGAAAAGGCGTCCGAGCCGCCGCACTGCAAGGCGATCTTGAGATGGCTTAGGTCGTGCTCGCCCCGCTCCTCGCCCGCCATTTCCTCGGCCCAAGCCGCCACTTGCCGATCACCCTCGGCCAAACGCGCCGCAAAGGAACCGTCCAAGCTCATAAAGCAATGCCGAACGTGGTCGAGGGCATAGCCGTGCGCCACCATGTACTCTCGCAGCATTTCGTTGGTCACAGCTTCGCTGCCGTAGTCCACCGCCAGCACCGCGCCGACGTTGGGATGGACGACGAAGCCAGCCAGCGTGCGCAATAAAAGTTCGCGGTTATTGGGATCGGCCCCACCGCCGCCCTCGGTGTGGGCAATCGGCACCACGCCGTCGCCAGCCGGTCGGCCGCTCCAGCGCTCGGCCAACAGCCGGGCGTAACTAGCCGTGCGCGAGGATGTGCCCAAGACGACGATGTAGTTGCGCGTACCCACGCCCCGTCCCCCAGCGCGACCATAGCCGAGAAAGGTCCGCGGCTCCTCATGCGGATCAAGCGCAACTCCAGGCTGAAAATTCGCCGGATCTAGTTGATACGGCTCAATGCGATCGACGAAATTGGCCTGCTCGGGCAAGTCGAAGTCCAACTGCCGAATGCCCAAGGCGTCGAGCATACTTTGGTTGCAGGCGTAGTCGCCCGGCTGCAGGGTGCGCTCGGCCACGCCAAAGGGCAGTTGCCACGACAGCAAAAACTGGCCGGATTCAATCGGCTCGACAGCAAAGCGATGGCCCTCCATCACCGTGTGGGACAAAGTGAACGATCGTCCATTGTAGTCGATGCCCGTGCCCGCTGCCAAGCGCCGAGTGGCAATCGCCACATTGTCCCCGGGCATAGGCAGCCGGGCTACTTCGCTAAAGGAAAAAACCGCGTTCATTAATAGCTCCTCAATAAGGCTTCCAGGACCCTCTCCTAAAAGCGGCGATCCAACGCCCATTCGGCCCAGGACCGCACGTATTCGTTGCCCTGCTGACGCGCCCGCTGCAAAGCGGCTGTCGGCGCGCGCCATTTGGCCAGCGTCATAGCTGCGTTTTCGCGCAGCGGCGCAGCGGATAAGGACCAAGGCGTCATCGCGCGGCTATCGTCCAGGGCCTGTGCCAAAGCTGGTACTGCCTCTGGCACTTGGCTCATATTGCCCAAGGCATCGGCGGCATTGCGGCAGACCCATTCGCTGTCGTCCTGCAATGCGGCGGCAAGGGCGGTGGCTGCCGCCTGAGCCTCGGCACCCATGCAGCCCAAAGCCGTGGCCGCCCCGGCGCGCAGCCACCAATCCCGATCCTGCAACGCCTCGACGAGCGCGGGCACTGCGACAGCACCGGCCGCAGCCAGCCCGTAGGGGCTTTCCAACTGGCTGGGATTGGTAAAATCGCCGCGCTCGAGATTGGCTTGCCAACGCCGGGCAGACTCGTCTTTTAGCGCCGCCATCAATACCGGCATCCCTTCGGCTCCCAGCGCTCCCAAGTCGTAATAGGCATCTATCCGCACCCGTTCAGCGGGATCCTGCAACGCGGCCTGCAACGCGGCCACCGTTCGCTGTGGCTTCAGAACGGGGGCCTGACCCCCGTACCAGCGCCACAGCGTGCGGTACAGAGCCGCGTGGCGTCCTGTGGGCAGCCACTTACTGCGTCGTTCTGGCGTGCTTTCTTGGGTGCGGGTAAAGAGAAACTTCAGCATGTAGCGCGTCTGGGTCGAGCGATTGGCCGTGGCTCGGTGCCACAATTCGTAGTGGGTGATGACCACAGTGCCTGCCGCGCAGGTTAAGGGCAACCCTGCGACCTCAGCGCCGGGGCCATCCATATAGTACTGCGTCCCGGGCACCAGCGCCGTAGGCCCCATATCCGGCGTTACCTCGTGCGGATAGTACAGCAGCAGGACATAGCGCGGGCGGTGGTAGCGCACATTGCCGCCGAAGGGATAATCCTTGTGCCAATTCTGGGCTTGATTGCCCGGCGCGAGATCGTGGCAGTGGCAATGGCGACAGAGGGCGTATCCCGAACCTAGAATGCCGGTCAAGGCCGCGTCTATTGCCGGGTCGGCGAACAATTGATGCAATAGGGGGACGCGATCTATCAAGGCGTTGCCCGGATTGCCCTCGGCGAGCACGCCTTCGACCTGGCGGTGCAGTTCGCCATGTAGGTCCGCAGGCGCAGTCGGTTGCACCACGCGGTATCCCTGGATGATGAAATCCTGCAGGGCCGCATCGCTTAGTCGAGTCATCAGCCGATTCTCACTTCCCCGCCCTCAGCGGCTGAGCGGTACAGCCCGTCGAGGGCGGCCATGACGTTGAGCACT
This sequence comes from Candidatus Latescibacterota bacterium, assembly GCA_022820705.1. GTDB lineage: Bacteria > Latescibacterota > UBA2968 > UBA8231 > UBA8231. The sequence continues at coordinate 4,581 of JAJEEZ010000213.1, forward strand.
TCCTCTTTTTTGACCATCAACTCGGCCCGGCCTTCGAGCACCTCGACGAAGTGGGCCGCAGCTTTCCAATGGCCTGAGAAGGGCACCGAAGGATCGGGTGGCACGTTGAGCCGGGTGTCGGCCTGATAGCGGCCCAAGGTGCCGATAAAAGTGAGCGGATTAAACGTGAGGCCGCCCTTGGTGCCCATGATGAGGGTGCCGCCGGTGCCATCGGGCAAATTGGCCGCCCAACTGGCCCGGATGCTGATGGTAGCGCCGTTTTCCAAGCGCAAAAAGCCAGCGGCCATATCCTCGACATCGTACTCGCCAATGTCGTAGTCCCGGGGCGCGAACACGCCCTCTGGCGCACCGCTGTCGGCCAGCGACGTGACCACGTCTTCGCGCTGGTCGGCCAGCTTGGTGTAGGTCGCGCCCGAGGCGGCCACCACTTTGGGACTGCCCATGATCCACAGCAGGGCGTCGAGCGCGTGGACGCCAATGTCGTAGAGCGGACCGCCGCCCGAGGCTTCTTTCATGTGGAAGCGGCCCCAAGTGGGCACGCCGCGGCGGCGGAAGGCCGAGGTTTCGGCGTAGTACGTCTCGCCCAAGTGCCCGCTGTCAGCCAGTTGCTTGGCAGCAGTATTGGCACCGGAGAAGCGGCTCGTTTGGGTGACAAATAGGTGGCGGTCAACGGCCTCGGCTACTGCGTACATGACTACTGCATCGGCGAGGCTGGCAGCTACGGGTTTTTCGCAAAAGACGTGGGCACCGGCTTGGAGGGCGGCTTCGGTGTAGGTGCGGTGCGAGACATTGGGGGTGCAGACGGAGACGATATCGGGGCGCAGTTGGTCCAGCATGAGCCCACAGACGTCGTATGCGTGGGGGATGCCGTGGCGGTCGGCGGTTTGTTGGGCCTTGGCCAAGGTGTGATTGAACACGCCGACTATCTCTACCGCCGGGGCCAACGCCAGCCAAGCGGGGATGTGCCCGACATTGGCGATCATGCCAGTGCCGACGATGGCTACTTTGTATGACATGTTTTCTTATACCTCCCGATCCTCTTGCTGTTGCAGCGCGTATAAAGACGTATATCCCCCCGACCAATCCGGCGGAATGAGACAAGGCCGCGGGTCGTGATAGGCCCAGCGCGCCTCTTTGCCCCGCACAATAGATCCCGAATACTGCGGGCTGTTCAAGGGGTTAGCCGTGTAGGGAAAGGCATCGGCTGACGAATAGATATTGAGCAACAAGGGCCGCCCCTTGGGCGATAAATTTCTCTTGGATCCATGCACGGTGCGACAATTGTGGATAGTGATGGACCCAGCCGGCCCCGTCATATACTCAACGCGTCCGAGATCGACCTCGGGCAGATCCTGATCGGCGATACAGCCGACCCATTGTCCCAAGTCATTGTACTGATCGAACAAAGGCCCGTTGTG
>JAJEEZ010000107.1:0-14644 GCA_022820705.1 Candidatus Latescibacterota bacterium
AGGACCTTGTGGTATTGGACGTCGCGAATCAGGGCCTGCTCTGGAGCTCTATCAGGCTCCGCGTGCTCAATCAAGATGATGGCGTTTTGCCCGCCTTTGCTCAGGATGAGCTCCAAACTATGGGCATCCGTCTTAAAGGACTCAGCGGGCTGATTGTGGCCGTAGATCACCCCGGGCAACTGGCCCTGCAGGCGACGCATCTGGCCCACGGGGCCCTTGCCCTGCTCTTGGCGGGACTGGACTTTGAGCGCGACCTGCTCGCGCGCTTGGATCTGTAGTGGAACTTGCGGCATCAGAACTCTCCTCAAAAGACTCAATATATCAATGGCATAATGGCAGCCCGGCGAGGACTCGAACCTCGATAAACGGAACCAAAATCCGTTGTCCTACCAATTGAACGACCGGGCTACCTATCTCTATGCCTCGCACTTCCCCGAGCTAGACCGGCTGACATAAAAAAGACCGGCAACCTTGCCTTTGCAGTGCGCTCTGCGCCTGAGAGGCGGTTTTCCGGTCGTCGAAGATACCGTAAACAGTGGATCCGCTGCCCGACATCAACGTGGCGCGGGCGCCAACTCGGTCCAGTTGAGAACGAAGTTCTGCGACGATGGGATAGGTGCGTTCTACCGCGGGCGTGAAGTCGTTCTCCAGCACTTCAAATAACCTGTCGTGGTCAACGCACCCGCCGCTCAGGGAAACAATAAAACTAAAATAGGGAGAATTTTCTGTCAAGATGGAGCCGAGTTGGCCATAGGCCCACGCCGTACTGATCTCGGCCTCGGGGTACGCCAGCACGTAAAAGACCTTGCCCTCCCAGCTCAGCGCTTCGAGTATCTCGCCGCGGCCCCTCAATAGAGCGGTACCGCCGTCGACCAGAAAGGGAATGTCCGAGCCAAGGGTAGCGGCGATCTGGCGGAGGTCTGCGTTCGAGAATGGCTGGTCATAGAAGCGATTGAGTGCTCGTAGAGCCGCAGCCGCGTCGGCACTGCCCCCGCCTAGGCCCGCGCCTATGGGTATGTTCTTTTCTAGGTGGATGTGGAACGACTGGGCCGGGCGGTCAAGTTGAGCATGAAAGGCATTGACTGCACGGCACACCAAGTTGTCTGGCCCCGTCGATAAGCTATCGAGGCTACAGGTCAATTGATCGGAGGAAGCTAATTCAAAGTACAAGACGTCCGCTAAATCCACGCATTGAGCCACACTGAGGATATCGTGGTAGCCATCGGGGCGGCGACCGACAATTTTAATCCCCAAGTTTATTTTTGCGTATGCTTTTTCGACTAGCAGACTCTCCATCGCTGCACACCTTGACCGCATTTTACTATATTCTACACTCTAGCTTATCAAGTGTCAGATTGGCATACTCTTGAGGATTGATATGTTTCCAAAGTTGATATTAGTGCTTTTCCTCGGCCTAAACACTCAGAGTTGGGCGCAAACGAGCGCAGAAGACGACTTCAAACTGGCCCGCAACCTCTTCCGGGATGCCGGCGACTATGCTACGGCCGCCGGGCTATTCGCCGAGTTTATTCGCAATTATCCCGATAGTCCACAGCTAGCCGAGGCCCGACTGATGCTAGCGCGTGCGTACCGCCAGAGCGGTCGTTGCGACCTAGCGGTGCCAGCCTACGAGACATTTTATCTCGAACATCCCGATCACTTGTTGAACGCCGCCAACGCACGGCGTGAGCGAGCGGCTTGTTTGGCCGCGCAAGGTCAATACCTGCTGGCGGCCCGATCATACGAAGAGTTGCAGCGTCGTTTCAGCGCCAGTGATTTCGCCGCCAGTGCCTTGATTGAGGCAGCGGCTAATTATACCCGCGCCGAAAATTTGCGGCAAGCCGAAGCTGCTTATGGACGTTTGTTGGCCGATTACGCGAGGTCTGACCAAGCGCATTTGGCGCGCTATCGGCTGGCTCAGTTGCGCTTTGCCGCTGGTCGGGCCGCAGAAGCCCAACAACTCCTCGGGCAAATCGCCGCGACTAAACCACCGCCTTCCCTCGCTCCTAGCGCCCTGCTCCTCGGAGGGCGCATCGCGCTCTTTACGGGCAACCGGGAAACCGCGGATAAGCAGTTCAAATCGCTGGAGCGGCGCTTTCCCAGGGCGGCGCAGACCGACAGCGCCTATCTAGATCGCGCAGACTATCTCTATAGCTCGCGCCTTTTTAGCCAAGCTGGGGACGCCTATCAACGGGCCTTTAACAAAATCGGCGATCGCGCTCTCAAAGAAAGCGCACTCCTCGGGCTGGCCGACGCTCGCCGCCAGAGTCATCAGACGCGCGAAGCTATCGCCCATTACGACAAGCTGAGCGCCATGCTCCAACCCGGCCACCCCGCTTACCTCAAGGCGCAGCTAGGCCGAGCCATCGTTCTGGGCCAAGCCGGACAATTCGCCCGAGCAGTAGGCCTTTTTCAAGGATTGATCCAAACCGGCGACAGCCCCGAAGCCATTAGTGCGCTGAGGGAACTAGGTGCCCTCTACAAGCGGCGCGGCGACAGCGAAGCCGAGGACCGCTCCGATTCACTGCGGTTACTGACTTTCGGAGAGGGGGCCGCCGCTTTCCACAGTCGCGCGATAACTTGGTACCGCCGCTACCTACGGGAAGCCGATGGGGCCGCCGATGCCAACGCCGTGCGCTTTGAACTCGCCGCACTCTACGCCTCAACCGACTACTACCAAGAAGCCATCTCTCTCTATCGACAGCTAGCTTCGGGCCAAGACGAGATAGCAACCAAAGCGCAATTCGCCCTCGCCCGAACCTTTGAACAAAGTGGACAACCGCATGCGGCACTGCGCGAGTACGTGGCCTTCCTCGAACTCTTCCCGGCTGACCGCCAGAGCGAGGAGGTTCGCCAGCGAATCGAATATCTGCGCGAATTTACCGTCTTGGACCCGGCCGGCCTCAACCGGGCCTTACAAAAAGCTGGGCTCGATGAGTTGAGCGGCAAGTCGCGTCAGCTAGTGCAGCTAGCGGTCGCCCGAGTGCTGTTCTCGCATCACGATTTTGTAACTGCTGCCCAATTTTTCAAACACTATGCCACGGCCTATCCAGACGATCCCTACAATGACGAGGCGCAGTACTTTCTGGCCGAAAGTCTGCTTCGACTCGCCCGCCAACGCCAGCTAGAGGCGCAGCCTGCCAGCGCGGATTCACTGCGGGCTCTAGCCCTACGGGAATACCGCGTTCTCGTCGAGCAAGTCCCCGCCGATAGCATTCTCACCGAGCAAGTCCCCACCGATAGTACTACTCTCGTCGAGCAAGCCCCCACCGACAGTACTACTCTCGTCGAGCAAGTCCCTACCGACAACACATGGACCCGGCGCGCACGACTTAGCCTCATTAAACTCGAAGCCGAGGACCGCCCCGACTCACTGCGGTTACTAACGCTTGAAGAGGGGTTTGCCTCTTTCGTCGCCGAGTTTTCCGAGGGGCAAGGGGACCATCTAGACCAAGCCCTTTTGCAGCTAGGCGATGCCCGCCGCCAACTCGGGGCGACCGATACCACTTGGTTCGACGGGGCCATTGCGGCCTACGACCAACTCCGCCGACTCTCTTCTGACAGTCCACTCGTCCCCCACGCTCTATACGGCAAGAGTCTTTGCCTAGTGCAAAAGGGCCAACACAAAGCAGCGGCCGATTTGCTCGAGCGCGTTCTGCGAGACTATCCCAATAGTCCGCTGACGGCACCGGTGCTCTTTGAACTGGGCCATATCCGCCTAGCGCAGGAGCGGACCCAAGAAGCCATTGCCCGACTGCAAGAGTTGCGCTGGGGCTACCCGGCCTTTCCCCAGCGCCGCGCCGCCCAGAAACTGTTGGGCGACACCTATTTTCAGCTCGGCCAATACGCCGCCGCCATCGAGCTATATCTACCGTTGGTTTCCAACTCGACCATTTCCGACGACAGGGGGCCGATTCTTCGACGAATTGGCCGGGCTTACCACCATCTCAACCGCTATGGCGAGGCCATGGAGACCTATCGGCAAATACTCGCCGAAGAGCCAAATCCGGCTGGACTAGACAGCATCTACTTCGCCCAAGCGGTACTGCAACTGAGGCTAGGTCAGGAAGACGACGCCTTTCGGCTCTTCCGCAAGGTCAGCCAAGAATTTGCCTCCAGTGGATTGGCAACCGAAGCCTCGACGCGGGCCGGCCACATCGCCTTTGCCCGCCAGCAATACAAACAGGCATACCAACTCTATCAGCCCTTGCTGAAGCAAAGCGAGGACTCCCTGATCCACGGGCAAGCCGTTCTCGCCTTGTTCCGACTCAAGCGCATAGAGGAGGGACGCAAGGCAGCCAAGCAGTTTGCCAAGCAGTTCAAGGAGGAGACGGAGTGGCGTCAACACTTCCGGGTTGAAGAAGGGAATTACTATTTGCAGGCTGGCAACTACAAAAAGGCTTACGAGCTGTTTCAAGAGGTGGAAAAGCAAGGAGGCATGTGGGCCGACGACGGGGCCTATTGGATGGCCATAACGCTGTGGAGGCGAAACAAGGCGACGCCCAGCGAGGAGGGGGCGGCGTTCGCGTTGGAAGCCATATCGCGCTTTGTACGAGAGTATCCGACGAGTCCTCAGGTAGCCGATGCCTACTTGCGCCTCGGGGCCTACCACTTTTCGCTGCGCAACTTCCTGCAAGCGGCAGGAGCCTACAAACACGCCTTGGACGCGCCAGAAGTCAGTAGTGATCAGGCCCAAGATGCAATGTGGAAACTGATCAAAAGCTACCAGAGTGCCCACGAGTACGAGGCCGCGCACCAAGTGGCCGATCAGCTACTGAGCCAGTACCCCGAGCACCCAAAAGCCATCGAGGTCCAGCTCGAACTGGGTATCATCCTCAAGAATAAGGGCCAATACGCTCAAGCCATTGAACAGCTAGACGAACTACTCTCCCAACAGTTACTCGATGGCAACGGCGCTTCTGAAGCCCGATTTTACATCGGCGAATCCTATCAGAACATGGGCGAGTACCGCAAGGCTATCCAAGCCTATTACAAAGTCAGTTACCACGGTAGCCAAGGACTCAGCATGTGGATCACCTCGGCGGATTTCCAGCGCGCCCGCTGCCACGAATCGCTGGGCGAACACGCCACAGCCATGACCATCTACGAGCGCATCACACGGCGCGAAGGGGGCCAGAGTCCGCAGGGACAGATAGCCCGCGAGCGGATCAATGCCCTGCGCCGCCAGCTAGAAACCCTCAACTGAAGCGACGCCAGCAGAGCATATCATGGCCCCGACTCAACGTCACATTCTGCTCCTAACCCAGCGAGCAGAGTTGGAAGCGGAGTTCAAGTCCGCAGTCCACGACGTGCGGCTGCGCGTACTCAGCGCGGCTAACAGCGATGCGCTTGGGCGGCTACTGCGGCGCGGAGTGGATCTGGTCGCCTTTGATCTGGAACTTCCGCCCGCCGTCCTCGCAGAGGGCGTCGCCGCGCTCGACCAGTACCGCGATGTGCCCATGCTAGGCTTGGGCAATGCCGATGAAAATTGGGATCGACTTTTGTGGGGTTCGCCTCTCAAAGACCAAATTGCCGTGCCCTTTGAGGCCGCAGTCCTGCGTCAACATCTGGACCAGCTACTAGAGCGAAGGGACTTTTTGCACGGGGCCGAACTGCTAGGTCAGTCGCCCTTAATGCGCCAACTGCGCGAACGCATCTTAATCGTGGCACCGACGCCAGTTTCCTCTATCCTCCTAACGGGCGAAAGTGGCGCGGGCAAGGACTTAGTTGCCGAAGCTCTACATCGCTACAGCCGCCGCCGCGGACGTCCTTTTCGTCCGCTCAACTGCGGTGCCATTCCGGAGAATCTGCTGGAAAACGAACTCTTCGGTCACGAGAAGGGAGCCTTCACTGACGCCCGTGCCCAGTACCAAGGCATCTTTGAACAAGCGGACGGCGGAACAGTCTTTCTAGACGAAATCGGCGAGATGTCGCTGGCGGCGCAAGTGCGCCTCTTGCGGGTCCTCGAGCAGCGCGAGGTAGTCCGCATCGGCGGCAGCGCACCAGTCTCGGTGGACCTTCGCGTCATCGCCGCGACCAACCGCGATCTGCAAAAGGCGGTTGACCAGCGCGAGTTCCGCCTCGACCTATACCACCGACTCAAGGTCGTCGAGCTCGACATTCCGCCGCTGCGCCGTCGAGCCGAAGACATTCCCCCCTTAATCGAACACTTCATCAGCGAGTTGACCCAAGACAACAAGAGCCGTCTAGAAGGGTTCTCAGCGGCGGCGCTGGACCTTTTGCAAAACTATGCTTGGCCTGGCAATGTGCGCGAGTTGCGCAACCTAATCGAGCACTTAGTGTTCCTCGCTCCGCGTGCCCTCGTCGAACCCGAAGACCTAGTGCCCCATCTCGGGATCCAGCCCACGCGCCATTTGCCCGTGCCAACCAACAAGACGCCAGACCAATCCGAGCGCGAGTTGATCTACTTTGCGCTCTTAGATCTCAAGCGCGAGGTCGCCGAGCTAAGAGCCGCGGTCGAGCGCAATGCCTCCGTGATGCCGTCCTCTGCGCCCCCCGTAGCACCAAGGGCCGTTCGACCGGTTGGGCCCGAGGAACCGATCTATCCGGTTGAGGACACCCCTTATCATCCCGCAAACTCCCAAGACCCCGCGGCAATACGCGTCCCCGAAAACGCAGCTATTGAGCCTTTGCCCTCGCTTAAAGACCGCGAGCGGGAAGCCATCGAACAGGCTCTCGACCGCGTCGGCGGCAATCGCCGGAAGGCCGCCGCCATCCTCGGCATCAGCACTCGCACGCTCTACCGCAAGCTGAACGAATACGACCTTCAATGAAACACCTTCTCCGCTCCGTCAGGCGCGACAATCCCTCCATCCTGAGTTGGGTGGGCAGCGCGCTTATTGCCGCGTTGCTCGCGGGCGCGCGCCCGGCAGGGGCGCAAATGCCGGAGGAGAGCACTCAGCCAATCGCGGATCTCAGTAGGGCTTTCCGCCACGCCTACGAACAAGCGAAGCCTGCCGTGGTTTTAATCTCGGCGACGACCCAAGCGCGGCAAAAGCGCACATTGCCCCCCTTCCACCCGGAAATTCCCGAAGACTTTCGCGGCATAGGCTCCGGCACTATCGTCAGCGCCGATGGCTACATTCTGAGCAATTACCACGTCGTCGCCGAAGCCGACTCCATCCAAGTTACCCTCTCGGACCGACGCACCTATCGGGCGAAGGTCATCGGCTTTGATTCGCTGATTGACATCGCCCTGCTCAAGATTGAGGCGCAGGGGTTGCCTACTGTGCAGTTGGCCGACTCAGACCGCTTGCAAATCGGCGATTGGGTGCTGGCCATTGGCCATCCCTTGGGCATGGGGTCAACGCTGACCCACGGCATCGTCAGTGCCCTAGGGCGCCAAGCAGGCATTTTCAACCCCAGAAGCGACGAAGAAAATCGCTACGCCATCGAGAGTTTCATCCAGACCAATGCCGTGATTAACCCCGGCAACTCCGGCGGTCCCCTACTTGATCTACAGGGCCGAGTCGTAGGAATCAACACGGCTATTTCAACGCGCACTGGTTACTACATCGGCTATGGGCTAGCCGTGCCGATCAACCTAGCGCGCGAGGTAGTGGATGATCTGTTGGTCCACGGACGGATCGTACGCGGCTACTTAGGCGTGTCCATGGAATCTGAGATGACCCCAGAGCTAATCCGCGAACACAGCCTTGACATGGAACGGCCACGAGGCGTTTACCTCAGAGATGTGCAGCCCAACAGCCCGGCCGCGCGCGGAGGTTTGCTCGACGGGGACGTCGTCCTGTCGCTCGATGGCACCGAGGTGAATCACTTCAACCACCTGCAAACGCTGATCTACAGCCGCGACCCAGGCGAAACGGTCAGCCTGCAAATCATGCGCCAGAATCAAATCCACCACGTCGCCGTGGTGCTCGGCGAGCGCGAAGAGGACCGGCTCCTTTCCCAAGGACATCAGCGGCTAGCAAAGCTAGGGATTTCAGTTGAAACCTTGCCCGCCGAGTTGGCTGCCGAGTTGGGATTTATCGGCGAGTTGGCGGCTGAGTTGGGATTTGCACAAGGCGAAGGGCCGGTGGTAGTAGTTGAAGTAGATCCAGAGGGGCTGGCCGCGGATAAAGGGATTCAAGTGCGAGATGTGATTACCGAGGTGGATCAAGAACGCGTTACTTCGTTGGAGCAATTTGTGCGCTTTGTTTCCGAACTGGAGGAGGGGCAGTCTGCGTTCTTCTGGTTTTGGCGGCCCGATACCGGAATTGAGGTTCGGGCACTGAGGATTCCGGAGTAAAACCATGACGCCCGACCTAAAAGAGGCCGATGCCCTGATGATGATCGGCAGCAGCGAACGCTGTGCTAATCTGTTCTACGCCACCCGTTTCCGCGCTCCCGATTCCTTCGTCTTTTTGTGGACCCCCAGCGAAAAAGTCATGCTCGCCAACAACCTCGAGATCGACCGGGCGCGCGACCAAGCTAGCGTCGATCGGGTATTGTCTTATACCCAGTATGAGAAGCAGGCCAAGGAAAGGGGCCAAGAACATCCCAATAGCAAAGACGTCTTGTTGGAACTTTTGCGCGACCTCGGCTTGGCGAAGCTGCAAGTGCCCGCTGATTTTCCCCTTGGTACGGCCGATTTTCTGCGGGGGGAAGGCATCGAACTGGCCATTGCGGCCGAGCCGCTTTTTCCCCAGCGCAACATCAAGGACGCCACAGAGATCGAGAATGTGCGCCGGGCAATGCGAGCCGCCGAGGCGGGCATGGAAACGGCGATTGAAGGGCTGCGCGCAGCCGATGTGCGCGACGGCGTACTCTTCCTCAACGGCGACGTACTCACTTCCGAGCGATTGCGGCGCATGGTGCATCAGACGCTAATGGACTGCGACAGTATTGGTGAACACACCATCATCGCCGGCGGCGACCAAGGCTGCGATCCACACCAAGTGGGCTTTGGGCCTTTGCGCGCCAGTGAGACCATCATTATCGACATTTTTCCGCGCGACGAGGCGAGTGGATACTACGGAGATCTGACGCGGACCGTCTGCAAGGGACAGGCCTCCAAGCCGCTGCAGCACCTATACGAAACCGTGCTGGAGGCTCAACAATTGGGCTTGGACCACATCCGTCCGGGTGCCGAAGGCCACCTTATTCACGAAGCAATCCAACGATTTTTCAACGACGCGGGTTACGAGACGGGCGAGAAGGACGGCTACATGCAGGGCTACTTCCACGGCACGGGACACGGACTAGGGCTGGATATCCACGAGGGGCCGAGGATCGGTCCGCGCGGCGATGTGCTTGAGTCGGGGCATGTCGTGACGATGGAGCCGGGACTCTACTACCGAGGCCTGGGGGGCGTGCGGATCGAAGATACGGTCGTCGTTTGCGCCGGCGGCTACGAGAACTTATGCAGCCTGCCCAAGGTGCTCGAAGTGTGAATGCGGCCCTTTTTGTCAACGGGTGTACTCGTTGACAAAAAGGGGAAATTGAGCAGATTTACTCTTATGAGACGGCACAAATTCACCCTCGGCTCCCTAGTCATTGCTGCGGGTCTAATCTACCTTTTTGTCGCTGGCGTCCAGCAGTCAACGGCGACTCACATGACCCTGCAAACTCTGATGGAGGGAGCTACAGACGAGGGCCAGCGCATCCAACTAGGCGGCAGCACCGTGGTGCCCGGTTCGATTGAATGGGACCGGTATCGCTCGCGCCCCGAATTTGTGATTACCGACGGGCAACACACACTGCGGGTGCGCTACATCGGCCACGCCGTACTGCCCGATACCTTCAAAGACGAAGCGCTGGTAGTTCTCGAAGGCGAATACGATGCAGCCGACCAAGTCTTTGCCGCTGAGATCGTCTTTGCCAAATGCCCCTCCAAATACGAGGGACAAAGCTATGAAGGCCACGTGCAGGCAATGAATAGCCCGAACGGCTAGCCCGCACACCTTTTGGCTTTTCCCGATTCTTTATGGTTGATATCGGCTATTTTGCCTTGTGCCTCGCGCTCCTAGCGTCCGGCTATGGAGCTCTGGCGTCGGCCCTCGGGGCGAGGCGTGGCCACTTGGGTCTGGTGCGCTCGGGCGAAAACGGGGTCTTGGCGACCTGTGGCCTGCTGACGCTGGCAATTCTCGCGCTGTGGCACGCGCTCCTCTCCCACGACTTCCAAGTCGAGTACGTGGCCGAAAACAGCAACCGCGCCATGCCTTTGTTCTATTTAATAACGGCGCTGTGGGGCGGGCAGAACGGATCGCTGTTGTTTTGGGGCTGGATCTTATCCATCTACTCGGCGGGATTGGCGGCACTCTACCGCCAGCGCTACCGCGAATTGATGCCCTACGCGATCGCGACCCTATCTCTTACCAGCTTCTTCTTTTGCATTGTGCATCTTTTTGCCGCAGACCCGTTCCAGCGCCTGCCCTTCACGCCAGAAGACGGGCGCGGACTCAACCCGATTCTACAACACCCCGTCATGGCCATCCATCCGCCGATGCTTTACTTGGGCATGGTGGGCATGGTCGTGCCCTTTGCCTTTGCCATCGCAGCGCTCCTGACCGGCAAGTTGGACGCTACTTGGCTCCGCGCTTCGCGCCGCTGGATGCTCATTCCTTGGACCTTTCTCGGCTTCGGCCTCCTGCTAGGCGGCAAATGGGCCTATGTCGAACTGGGATGGGGTGGTTATTGGGCCTGGGATCCGGTGGAGAACTCCTCGCTGATGCCCTGGCTGATCGCCACCGCTTTTCTGCACTCGATTATGATTCAAGAGCGCAAGGGCATGCTCAAGGTGTGGAATGTGGCCCTAGCGATTCTCACGTACGCGCTGTGCCTGTTCGGCACCTTTATGACCCGCAGTGGCATCATCTCCTCGGTTCACGCCTTTGCCCAATCCAACATCGGCCCTTTTTTTGGCACGTTTCTGGTTTTGACGCTGATTTTTTCCTTTGGGCTTTTGTGGCTGCGGCTGCCCTTGCTCAAGGCCGAAAACCGCTTGGAATCTTTTGCCTCGCGCGAGACGGCTTTCTTGCTCAACAACTGGGTTCTCTTGGGGATTCTCTTCGCCGTGTTCTGGGGCACGGTCTTCCCGCTGGTTTCCGAGGCACTGACCGACGAGCAAATCACGGTCGGGCCTCCTTTTTTCAATCAAGTCACGATTCCCATCGGCCTAGTGCTTCTGTTGTTGACTGGTGCTGGTCCGCTCTTTGCTTGGCGTCGCACTTCCAGCGAAAGCCTGCGCAAAAACTTCATTCGCCCGGTGACGGCAGGCGCACTTTCTTGCGGGGTCTTTTTTCTTGCTGGCATACGCGATCCCTATGTCGTGCTGTCATTCGGGCTTTGCGTCTTCGTACTCGTCGCGCTTGGTTCCGAGTTCCACGTCGGGGCGCGGGCGCGGAGGCACAGTACGGGCGAGTCCTATCCGGTGGCATTGTATCGCCTCTGCGCCAAAAACCGACGGCGTTATGGCGGGTATTTGACCCACCTAGGGCTGGTATTGCTCTTTGCTGGTTTTACTGGCAAAGCCTTTACCCAAGAAGCCGAAATCGTCCTCGACCAAGGGGCTTCGAGTCAAGTCGGCGAATATCGGCTTACCTTCGCGTCGCTGGCCTTTGCCGAAAACGCCAATCACAGCACTACCGCCGCGGCCTTGGCCCTGCACCGCGGCGATCAATTCCTCGGCACACTGCTGCCAGAGCGACGCTACTATCCGGCTTTTGATCAAGGTACTACGGAAGTCTCCATTTACTCGACATGGCGCGAGGACTTCTATGTAATTTTGGTGGGCTCCGCCGAAGACCAGAGCGCCAAATTCCAAATCTATATCAACCCGCTCATCAACTTTGTGTGGCTCGGTGCGGTCGTCCTAGTGATCGGCGCACTGTGGGCGATGTGGCCCACGCCGCGAGACCGGCGGCTGGCGCGGATGGATCGCGAGACCGCACTTGTCGCGGGCATAGCACGAAAGTCTCGTACGTACGTGCCCGTGCTCGCTGCATTGGCGCTGGGCTTCTCGCCGGTAGGGGCAGCAACAACGGCGGAAATCAAGGCCGTGGCTGAGGAGTTGGTCTGTCTCTGCGGTAATTGTCCTCGGGAATCCTTAGCCACTTGTCTTTGTACTGACTTCGCGGTCCCCGAGCGCGAGACGATTGGCTCAGCCCTAGACCAAGGCCAGACTCGGCAGCAGATCATCGACGGCTATGTAGCGCGTTTTGGCCCGAAGGTCTTAGCCATTCCGCCGCACGAGGGCTTTAACTTGCTCGCTTGGGTGGCACCCTTTTTGGCTCTTTTGTTTGGCGTTGCCCTAGTACGCACCCTGCTAGTTCGCTGGAAGGACCAAGGCCAAGCGCCCCTGCAATCCAAGCCCCAGCCGACCAACCGCAGCCAAGACGCGGATCGCTTGAGACGCGAGTTGGATCACTACGACGATGGCTAGTTCGGCCGAACTGACGCGGGCCTATGAGAACCTTATATAAATGAACGCGATAGACCTCCTACCCATATTGTGTTCTATCGCGCTGCTGTTGGGGCTACTGCTCTATCTGGCCCATCCCCTCCTAACGAGCGGGCGGGCCGGCGCGGCGAATGGATCGACGCGACAGCTTTTTGAGCGCAAGGAGCAGCTTTTGGGCGAGATCGTCGAACTGGAGCTTGACCGCGAGCTTGGGAAAGTGTCCGCAGAGGATTTTCAGCGCCTCTTCGCCGAGTTGGAGGCCGAGACGCTGGTGGTTATCGGCGAGTTGGATCGGCTCAACGGCGCGAGCAGCGATCAATTCGAACGACGCATAGAAGAGGAGGTCGCGGCCTTGCGCCAAAAGACCGCCGTTCCTCATTGCCACGGCTGCGGGGCCTTGCGGCGCGAGGGCGATCGGTTCTGTCCGCAATGCGGCGCTTCGCTAGTGGAACCTAGCTGAGCTATGGTTCTGCGCTCGCTTTGTGTTGCAATCGTCCTTTGCGCTTCTGATCTGTGGGGTGCGGCGATCAACGGTTATGTACTCAACCCTTTCACCCAAGCGCGAATTCCGGGCATTCCCGTGGCCTTCTACGTCCGCCAAGACGGAGAGATTCTCGAAATGCTGCGCAAGGAGACCGACGTCGAGGGGCGCTTTTCTTTTGCTGGCCCTTTTCTACAGAGCGGACTCCTCTTCGGGCTAGCGGCTTTCTACGACGACATCCCCTACTTTTCTTCGACTCTTGAGGCCGGTGCGCAACAACAGGTCATCCTTGAAGTGTACGAAAAAACCGATGACCCCTCCGGAATCCGCATCGGTACTCATCACCTCTTTTTCGCGTTGCGAGAGGACGCGATTGAGTGCATCCAGCTCCTGCAAATTCACAACACCCGCGAGCGCACGTACGCAGGCCGTGGTGACGGACGCGAGCGGCAAGTGACTGAACTTGTCTTGCCAACGGGCATCTTTAACCTTCAAAGCCACTCGGGGCTGCTCCACCAAGCCGGAGAAGGTCGTTTCTTCGACAACCAGACCCTGCCTCCGGGCCGCTCGCAACGGAGTTTTTCTTTTAATCTCGACGCCCGCAACTTCACCAGCCCCTATGTGCATCAGGTGATATATCCGACCGACCGCTTGGAGGTTTTTCTCGACCCACCTTCCACAGAGATCAAACCACCTTTTATCGATCTAGGTATCGTCGAACAGCACGGACGCCAGTATCGGAAAGTGGCTATGGAAAACCTACAGCCAAGTCAGCAGGTGGTGATTCCCTTACCTCTCGCCCCCTCGCTGCGTTGGTCGCTCAAATGGGTCGCATTGGCTGGCGCATTCCTCACCGGTGGTGTCGCGCTGGCATTGAGCCGCCAACACCCAAGCACCGATCGCGCACACGCGCTAAAACGGCGGCAGCATCTCATTGAGGAACTCGCTCGGCTCGACGACTCTTTTGCCGACCGGCCCGCAGATCCGCATTACATGGACCAGCGGGCGCAGCTAATGCGCGAAGCGATTGCCCTGACTCAAGCGCTTGATGTGTGATGAGTGAAGACGATGCCATCGTCCTAGCGGGCGCGGCCAAGCGCTTCGGGCCCCACACAGCCCTGCATCCCATCGATCTGGTCATCCCGCGCGGGCAAGCGGTGCTACTGGTTGGTGCCAATGGCGCGGGCAAGAGTACCCTGCTGCGGCTGGTGGCCGGACTCTGCCGACCTTCGGCGGGGAGCGTGAAAATCAACGGTCGCGATCCCCAACGCTTTCCCGAGGCGCGGGCGGAGATCGGCCTGCTGTCGCATCAGACCTTGCTCTACGACGAGCTGACGGCGAGAGAGAACTTGCGCTTCTTTGCCCAACTCTATGGCTTGGACAATCCAGACGAACGGCTCGCTGCGGCCTTAGCGACTGTTGGTCTGTGCTTTCCGTCGCCAGTATTGGCGACGTACGAGCGGCTCGACCAGCGCGTGGGTTCGTTCTCTCGCGGCATGAAGCAGCGTCTGGCCATTGCCCGTGCCATCCTGCATGGCCCTTCTATCCTCTTGCTTGACGAGCCGTTTACCGGCCTCGACGCAAGTGCCAGTGCTACACTGCACCGCCTCCTATGTCGCTTTCGGCAAGAAGGGCGCACCTGCATCTTGGTAACGCATCGCCCCGACGAGGCCGAGGGCCTAGTGGATCGCCTGCTGGTGATTGAACGTGGTCAATGGCGCTTGGACCAAGTCCTGACGGAA
>JAJEEZ010000344.1:0-7691 GCA_022820705.1 Candidatus Latescibacterota bacterium
AGACGTTTGCCCAGCTACCCAACCTGCGCTTCGTGTCGGTTACGGCCACTGGCTACAACGTCGTCGATGTAGAAGCGGCGCGCGCCCGCGCCATCCCCGTATCAAACATTCCAGTGTACGGCACCGACTCGGTCGCCCAATACACCATGGCGCTACTGCTGGAGCTGTGCCACCACGTCGGTCGCCACGACGCTGCCGTGCATCAAGGAGGCTGGGCTGGATCGGGCCATTGGTGTTTCTGGGAGACGCCGCTTACGGAGCTGGCCGGGAAAGTCATCGGCCTAGTGGGCTTTGGACGCATCGGCCAGCGCGTCGGCGAGCTAGCCCACGCTTTTGGCATGGAAGTCTGGGCTTATGCGCCGTCGCCAAAGGACCCACCGGGGTACGAGCCGTTTGCTCTCAAGAGTACGGCGGAGATTTTCGCCGGAGCCGACGTGGTCAGCTTGCACTGCCCGCAAACGCCGGACAACACTGGCTTTGTCAACGCCGAGTTGTTGGCGACTATGAAGGAAGGATCGCTCTTCATCAACACGGCGCGCGGCGCACTCGTCGATGAACAGGCCCTTTTGCAAGCCCTGCGCACCGGCAAGCCTCGGGCGGCGGCAACAGACGTAGCTTCCGTCGAGCCAATCACCAGCGGCAACCCGCTCTTGCAAGCCCCCAATCTGCTCATCACGCCGCACATGGCTTGGGCCACGCTAGAGGCGCGCAAGCGACTGATGCAGATGACGGCAGAAAACGTGCAAGCATTTCTAGACGGCGCGCCGATCAACGTGGTGAACTGAGGAGAGTGACATGGCAGAGCTTAATGACGGCCGGCCGTTCGCCACGCTCGAAGACGCCCGCGATGCGGTCCGGGAACTAAAGGCGACCTCCGGCCTACCCACCGGCGGCCTCAAGGTCCGGGTGCGCAGCGGAGTTCACGCGCTGGCGCACGGCGTGTGTTTCGGCCCGCAGGACTCGGGCACTGCCGCAGCACCCGTCGCGTATTGCCCTGCCGAGGGCGAGACAGTGCGCCTCCTAGGTGGCCGGCAGCTCGACCCAGCGGCGTGGACGCCGGTGACTGATCCCTCGGTGCGAGCCCGTCTAGCCGAAGGGGCGCAGGAACACGTCGTGCAGATCGATCTGGCCTCCCAAGGTGTAACAGACCTCGGCGCTTTTGCCTCGCGCGGATTCGGCCGCGACGCGACATCGGCCCATCTGGAACTATTCTTCAACGACCTGCCCATGACCGTGGCCCAGTGGCCCAATGCCGGGCAGTTCGCCGAAATCACCGGCTTCACCAAACCCATGTCCAACCCCTGGGGCCAAGAAGCGGGGGATCTGACCGGCGGGTTCACCTACGACGGGGATCGGCCGAGCGGCTGGGCACCGGCCGACGACATCTGGGTGCACGGGTACTGGGGCTATGACTGGGCCAACTCCTACGAGCGGATCAACCGTCTCGATCCCGAAAACCGCTTAGTGGAAACCGCTCCGCCCCACGGCAACCACCACTTCACCCCAGGGCAGCGGTTCTACTTCCTCAATATCCTAGAAGAACTCGACCAACCCGGCGAGTACTACGTGGACCGCGTCAACGGCATCCTCTACTTCTGGCCTCCGAGCGATCTGTCCGGGGCAGAGACTGTGGTATCAGAGGTGAGCGAGCCGCTGCTGACGCTGCAGGACGTCAGCCACGTGGAGCTCCGCGGCCTGACCGTGGAGGCGACTCGCGGCAGCGGCATCGAAGCCGAGGGCGGCGAGGGGCTGCGCGTCATCGGCTGCACCATTCGCAACTGCGGGACCTGGGCCGTGCGGATCGAGGGCGGCACCGACCACACCGTGGCCGGATGCGACATCTACGGCTGCGGCGACGGCGGCATCAGCGTCAACGGCGGCGACCGCCCCAGTCTGACCCCCTGCAACCACGCCGTCGTCAACAACCACATCCACCACTTTGCGCGCTGGACCCGCTGCTATGTCGCCGGCATCGGGGCTGGCGGGGTCGGCATGCGCTTCGCCCACAACCTGATCCACGACGCGCCGCACAATGCCATCCTGTTCTGGGGCAACGATTTCTTGATCGAGAACAACGAGATCCACCGGGTCTGCTTGGAGACCGGGGACGCCGGGGCCATCTACACCGGCCGCGACTTCACCTACCGGGGCAACGTCATCCGCCGCAATTTCATCCACCACATGGGCGGCGTCGGCATGGGCACCATGGCCATCTACATGGATGACTGCGTCAGCGGCACCCACATTGCAGAGAACACCCTCTGGCGCTGCCAGACCGCTGTCGTACTGGGCGGTGGCCGCGACTTCGTCGTCGAGCAGAACGTCTTCGTGGAGTGTCTTCTCGCCATCGGTGCCGACGCCCGAGGGATAGACACCAATCCGGTCTGGCAGAACAACATCAAGGGCCTGTGGGAAAGCCTCAAGGCGATGCGCTACGACAAGCCCCCCTACAGCGAGCGCTATCCCGAGATCGCGGGAGTGGACCCGCACTATGCGGCAGGGAAGGGTGTGCCCCCAGAGCACAACCGAGTCGAGCGCAACATCTGTTGGCACTCACCCTGGATCGGCGAGCCTTGGCCGACCGGGGCAGACAACGGCATTATCGAGAAAGACAACCTAGTCGGCATCGATCCAAAATTCACGGACGAAGCCTTCGGGGTGCTGACCCTCGGCCCGGGGTCACCGGCGCAGGGCTTGGGGTGTGGCGTGATTCCGCTCGACGAGATCGGCCTGATCCGGGATGCTACCCGCGCCACCGTGCCGCCGCGCGTGCGCACCGCCCTAGAACTGGGCAGCGAGCCGACAGAGCTGCGCTTGCGGTTGCGCAACGATGGTACCGACTCGGCCCAAGGCACGGTCGTGGTGGAGACGAGCACCTCGGCCGTCAGTGAGCGCTTCGATTACGCACTGGCTCCCGGCGAAGTCCTAGCCCGCGACCTGACCATCCGTGCCGACGACCGGATCGTGCGGATCTACTCACCGGACAGCCGCCTGCAGCCGGCGGAACTGGTCATTCCTGACCCGTAGTATAAGCGTTGAGGAGAGACGATGAAAATGAGAGCTTCTATCGATCATCATTGCGGTTGACCGCTATGTTTTCGAGAATTTAAGTAGCGCTCGAATGAGCACAATATTAGAGAAAAAGCCCGTTTGGTCTTGACGGGTATGGCCACAACGTATAGAGGTACGAGTGGAGACATCGGATTTGCAGGTCAGTCGTAAGACGGTCTTGGTAGTAATTTTTATACCAAGCGTCGAACGGGATGGCATTACATCGGTAGACCAAGATTATTGGGTAACGGAAGCACTCAGAATTTTTGGACGCTTATATGGAGGCGCTACGGCATTTCCACGGGCTAGAGGGGTATGGCGAGATGATGAAATGGGTGCAGTGCTAGTCGAGGATGAGCCGGTCATCATTCACTGTTATACGACGCCTGATGATCTCAATGACCCTGAGCGTCTTGCCCAACTCGGGAATTTCTGTCGAAGAATGGGGCGTGAGGCACGTCAAGGAGAAGTGGGGCTCGTGATTGGGGACGAGTACCTAGCGTTCCGAAGTTTTTCAGAGGAGTAAGCCATGAGCACGACGCTAGACATGGAACGCATAGCAAAGGAATTGGGGGCAGAGCGAGGTGGAAAAGTCTCTGCACATGGAGGTTATTTTGGAGCACTTCAGCTAGCAGCCGAAGTTGCATCGCGCTCCCGCGTATCAGAAAGTCCACCATCCTCGAATGAGCTATTAAAAGAGATCGGCAAGATCGCAGAAGTGCAAGGCCAAGTACGCGAACTCAAGAGAATAGTACGCGAACAGCGAGATGCGATCGCTCGCTTGGAAAAGCAAATTGGCTCAGCAAAAGCAAAGGCCGCCAAAGCCAGCAACGCGCCCGCAGGCGATAAAAGACTCGACAGTCCCACAAAGTAGTCTGACGAGAATTTTAAGAACAATACGGTTTAGTTAGCGGCCGATAGCCACGGATAGCAGCGCTAGGCAGAACGCCGTCGCGGACTCCCGATTGACAGGGGTACGAAGGCCCTCTATATTTACTTTCCCCAATAAAAATAGAACGTTATGGGGGCGACTTGGCTTCGACGGGGTCGGAGAAGCCCAAATTGCGTGCCGAGGTCCCGACACCTCGTAAATCCTCGGGAAACAATTAAGCGACGAAACTAACACGTACGCTCTGGCTGCCTAAATTTAGCGCAGCCCATTGGGGTCTGTTGAGCCTGCGCGGCAGGCCCCAATGTCAACTCTTAGCAGGCTGGTCCCAAACTTTCGCCCGAGGGAATGGGACGAGATTTTTCGGGCTGGCTCGTTGCGAGGCCCGTCGGTCGGCAGCGCAACAGGCGAGATAACTAAGGCCGACTACGCACGTAGCATATTTCGGTAGAACCGGTCTCGGACGCGGGTTCGATTCCCGCCGCCTCCACCATCTTTAAGCGCGACCTCTGCACACCGAGGTCGCGCTTTCTATTTTGTTGTGTCATCCCTAAGAGGCCTTTTATATTTTCTATCTCTAATCGGCGACGTACAGTTCGAGAGGCTCTCAATGAAACAGCATCTCAACTCGATCCGTTACACCGCATTTGTTTCGACTGCCGCTCTGGTGCTCTGGTGCGAGTCCACCCTGTCGGCCGAGCAGTTGCGCTACGACTCGGCGCGCGACTGGCGGCAGTGGGAGTTGCCCCTGGGCGCGGTGGACCTGACGGCGCTGGGCGTGATCCAGCCCACCCGTATCGAAAGGCTGACCGACGCCGTGCGCGACTTGGACGCCTTCGATGGCGGCATCCGCAACGCCGGCTCCAACCTCAACCTGGCCCGCTTCGCCATCGATGGCGACCCGGCGACCGGCTGGGCACCCGACCCGGAAGCCGAACCCGAGAATTGGTTTCTCGAAGTCGACCTCGGCCGCGCCGTTTCGGCCCACAGCGTCACCTTGGTCTTCGACGAAGCAGCAGCCCCCTTCGAACTCTTCGATCTGCTGATTTCTACCGGCGAACCCGAAACCGACGTTATCGCCGCGCCCATCGAGGGGTCGCTCGTTTACCGCACTAAGGAGCGCTTCAAGGAAAACACCCGCCACCGGGTGACCTACGAAATAGCGGAAATCGACGTCGAGCCGCTGCAGTTTATCCGCTTCGATCCCTTACTGATAGTGCCCGATGCCCGCCTGGTCGAGGTCGAAGTCGAGACCATCGGCGACAATATCGCTCTCGGTCTGCTGGAACGGGGGGGAGCCGTCGACGTCAATACCAACCTCGCCCAGATTGACCAGCAACCCCTTGGCAAGGCCAGAGCCCTCTTCGATGGCGACCTCTACTTAGGCTGGAGAGCCGGCAGCGCCGGGCGAGGCCTCAATGATATTCTCTCACACATGGTCCTCGACCTGGGCGCTGTCTACTGGGTCGACCAGATCCGGGTCATCGGCGGCGTGGTTGAGAAGTCGTTTTTTGGCGGTGCCATCACCAGCAGACACATTGTCTCCCGGCGGCGCTGGGGCTTTCGCTTCTACGAGTTGATGACCTCCGATGGCTCGCTCTCACCCGACGGCTCGCGCCTGTGGACCAAGCACTTCTCGGGCGAAGCGCCCGTCCACCAGCGGTCCAAAGGGCTGGTGGACCACCATTTCGACCTGCAGCCTACCCGCTACATGCGCATCTTCTGGAAATTCTGGGACACTAGCTGCTTCTCCTTCCAGAGCCTAGGCGTGAGGGGCGGTAGCTTCAGAGTGCCCGGCTGCAGCGCTGGCGGTGGCACCGACGAGATCCAAATTTTCGGCCGCGGCTTCCCCCAGGAAGTCGGTTTTCGCTCGCCGCTGATCGATCTGGGCGAGAGCAAAAACCTCAACTCGATAGAATGGAGCGGCGACCAGCCGCTGGGCACCCTGATCGAGATCCGCACTCGCACCGGCAATGAAGTCGTCGAGACCTTGACCTACCACGACAAGAACGGCAAGGAAGTCACCGAGAGGAAGTACAACAAGCTGATCCCCAGCTTCAAAGGCCCCATCGACACCACCCTCGCCGCCGGCGGCGACTGGAGCGCCTGGAGCCGGATCTATAGCTTCTCCGGCGAGGCCTTCCTCTCGCCCTCGCCGCGCCGCTACATGGAAATCGACGTGCGCATGGTCTCCGACTCCCCCGACCGCGCCGCCACCCTCGACTTCCTCGCCGCCAACTTCACCGAGCCGCTGGCCGGCCGCGTGCTCGGCGAGATATTTCCCCAGCAGGCCGAACCGGGCATACTGACCGAATTCACCTATTACTTAAAACCCGAAAACGCCAGCGGCTTCGACCGCCTCGCCGTCGAGTCGGCCGCGCTGGTGCATTTTATGAGCGTTTCGCGCAACGGCACCGACCTCGACGTACAGATGGACACCACCGCCAATGGCTTTCTGATCCACTTGCCCAATCGCATCCGCACCGACCAGCTCATTGAGTTGAAGTTCAAATCTTCCGTATTCCGGCAATCGACCCGCTTCGACGTCTTTCTCCAAGACAGCCGCCAGGACGCTAGCGTGCGCCAGCGCGTCGACCCCGGTAACGCCTCCGAACTAATCGAGAGTAACACCAACGTCGTCAGCCTGCCCGTCAGCCGCAATCTCTTCGCCAACGTGGCGCTCTCTTCGCCGGTGATTACCCCCAATGGCGATGGCGTCAACGACGCATTGCAACTCTCGATCGACCTAGTCAACGTGCTCGAACCGCGTCCCTTGTGGCTGCGCCTCTACGATCTGGCCGGTCGCCCCATCTACGCCCGCGGCGAGGACGGCCGCGCCGGCCAGCACCAGTTCACCTGGGACGGCCGCGACGATGCGGGGGGCCGCGTCGCCCCCGGCCTCTACATTCTGGAAATTCTCGTCGAAGGCGATGTCGGCGAAGAGAAGGCGCAGGAAATCATTTCGGTGGCCTACTAAACTTCAACGACCTGATTCTTCATGGCACTTGGCCTTCAGCAGTGACACGAACCGGCAGAACGGCTCACCGGAACCGATCTTTGAAAGCGATGTTGAAATGACCCTCCCCGACAAACCGAACAGCCAAAACCAGCAGTACCGCCGAACCGCTCAAGGCGAGGCGCTCGCTGAACAAATCAAACGGAAGAACGCCCCCACATGAACACCGCTCCCATCGTCTCCAAAGTCTGGAACTTCTGCACCACAGATACCAAGTCAGGCGCAGGCCAGTATTTCACGCCGCGCGCCCTCATCTGCGCTATGGTCGAATGCGTCCGCCCCGAACCGGGCACGCTCATCGGCCACTCCTCAAGGGCGAGTGCCCGCCCGACACCCCGGAACACCATCGCGCACATCATCGTGCCGTTCATCGTGGTGAATTAAGCGTTGAGGAGAGATGATGAAAATGAGAGCTTCTAGCGATCATCATTGCGGTTGACCGCTATGTTTTCGGGCTGATGATAGGCGTTTTGGCAGAGCCTCTTAGTAACTGACGTTACGCAGCGGCCCTATTCGGCTTGGTCTAACAGAAGCCTAAAGGCTTCGAGGCTGGGCACCTGTATGGCCGCCCGAAACAACTGCTTGAGACGCGGCACATCGTCAATGGCCCCAAGGCGGGCAGCCAAGCGGCGCATGGCCTCCGGCTGAAAGCGCAATTCTAGCACTTCTTGGATGCTTTCGCGGATACCTTGCTCAATGCCTTGCTCAATGCCTTGCTCAATGCCTTGCTCAATG
>JAJEEZ010000238.1:0-4357 GCA_022820705.1 Candidatus Latescibacterota bacterium
TGACGCTGACTTACTTCGTCATAGCCAAACTCGTCGCCGCCACTGGCTTTGCCTATCTCTTGCCCAACAAGCCCCATATCAAAGGCGATTCCTTCCTCATTGAGCTAGTCGGTTCGGCCTTCCAGTCGCCGCGCAGCCTAGTGGCGTTTAAGGTGTTCACCAGCAATGCCTTCTTCGGCACCTTCCGCATCCCGGCCTGGCCAGCGCTGCCCCACTGCTTCCGCCTGTTCTCCCTAGAGCGGCAGCCCGGACGGCTGACGGCGATGGTCCTGATCGCCTTTCCCATCGGCTTCGTCGTATTGGCCGTCGAGACGATCAGCTTGGCCTATGAAGGGGGCGGCCTGATTTTCCTCGGCGGCAAGGCCAACTGGATCTTCGAAGATATGGTCTATCTGCTCAACAACCCCATGCTGCCCGACCTGAACAAGTGGGCGGTGTGGCTCTTCGGCTTTGGCGAAGCCGCGCTCATCGCCCTGCTGCGCGGCTATTTCCACTGGTTCCCTTTACATCCCATCGGCCTAGCCTTCCAGCACACGTTCGGTCTCCGCCTCTACTGGTTCAGTCTGTTCATCGTGTGGGTTGTGAAAATAATCCTGCTGCGCTACGGCGGGGTCAAAGCCTACATCGCCGGTAAACCCTTGTTCTACGGCCTGGCCATCGGTTATGTGGTCGGGGTAGTTTTTTCCATGGTAGTGGATCTGATCTGGTTCCCGGCAGAGGGACACCGCATGCACGGATGGTAATAGCTAACCACGCAAACCAACTTGAGAAGGGAATCCCATGCAACTGAATATCTCCATCAGCCTGTGGAATTACATTCACTATTTCCCCTTGCGAAAAGGCGGCACCAGCTTTTCCCTAGACCGCGGCTTGGACAGTCTGGCAAAAGTCGTCGACGAAGTGGCCGCCGCGGGTTATGGCGTTGAGTTGTGGCCCAAATGGGCTAGCTGGGAGTGGACGAGCCCCGCCCGCGAAGCTCTGGTGTCCCAACAATTCGATCTCTACGCCGAGGAGCACCGGCCTCGGCTGGCGCAAATCCTGCGCGGCGTGCGCTCGAGTTGGCACACGGGCGGCGACAATACCATTGAGAGCTACCACCGCCAAATCGACACGGTGGCGCAGGTGGGCAGTCAAGTCCTAGTAGTACACGCGGCCAATCTCTATCTCGACGGCCCCGAGCCCAATTTCGATTTTGCCGCCCAAGTGCTGGAGTACGCGCGCCAGAACGAGGTCAAAATCGCGCTGGAAAACGCCTCCGAAGGCGAGCAAGAAGAAGATCCTGAACTGTGGAACCTGTCCATTTTGCAGCGGGCGCTAGCGCGCTTTGCCGACCTTGGAATCTGCCTCGACACGACCCACGTACAAAAATTCAAACGCTTTCCCCTCAAAGAGTACGTCGATCGGCTGCAAGACCGCATTTGCCACCTGCACATCAGCGATGCCCTAGGCGATGACGTGGGCATCGGCCGCCTGCACACCATGCCGGGCACCGGCAAAATACCCGCAGCGGATTGGCGCTACTTGCTCGACGCCCTAGCGGCGGTCAATTTTCAGGGGGATGCTGTACTCGAAATCAAACCTCTAACCCCAGTGCGCATCGCACAGCAAACCGACGAATTCTTCGCCACCTGCGCCCAATCGGCCGACGTGATGGGCTAACATTCATAGAGGAGAGAATGTGATAAAAAACAACTTCGACAAAGGGCCAGAAGGCTGGTGTTCGTACGACTACCACGCCAGCATGGTGGCCGACGGTAGCAATATCTTCATCTTAGCCACTTGGGACGCGCAGGGCGGTGTGGACAATGGAAGCTTTATCTGGACCGATCACCGGCGCTGGAGCGCCGATACCCCGGAGCGCCCCCTGTCCATCCTGCCGCTGCTGTGCTACCGCAGCTGGGTCGGCGCTGACCCGCTCGATATGCGCCAGTCCGCAGTTGCGGTCCACCTGAGGGCCGATCGGCTGCGTTTGGACGGTGCCCAGTGTTTCTTCTGGGTACACGCCGCTAGCACGCGCTGGCACTACACAGCCCACCCTCTCGCTCTAGAAGAAGGCGTTTGGACGGCCAATCGCCTTGCACTTGCAGCAGACGAAAACCAATGGCACCGCAGTTGGTCTGCCGACCCGGGCCATCCCGTCGCCCTCGAACAGGTGTTGAGCCGAGCCGAGAGTTACGGTTTCTCCTTCGTCGGATTTTCCAGCGAAGTTACCGGCAGGTTGTCAATGAGCCAATTTTCTATCACCGCTGGGACGTAGAAGGGCGGCAACGCACGGGGCGTTGTCTGTCCCTGAGAGCAAGCCGATCTACGATAGATTTTCTCACGGTTTTCGTTGGCACAGGCCTGTCCCGCCCAGACATCGTACCAGTCGAGAAGTAAGGTTGGTGCATCAGAACTCTTTCTCCTCTCGTACGCCGGCAGCCTAGCCAGCTACTTCTCTGAAAACGCGAATAAAATTGCCGCCCATAATCCCGGCGATCGCCTCGGCCTGGTGCCCGCGCTGCTGCAAGCCCTCGACGATATTTTGGCTCTCGCCAATATCCTCCAACCCGACCGGCCGAGCGTTGAGCTGATCGAGTAGGTCTGTACCAAAGCCGACGTGAGCAGCTCCGACCAGCGCAACTATGTAATCAATGTGATCCAGCAACATCTCCAGACTGGCTGTTTCACCCCCAGGTCCCAGCGGCATCGGACTAGGACAGATCAAGCCCCCGGTAGCGGCCACTGCCCGTAGCTGATCGTCGCTCAAGTAGCGCACTGTGTCCCGCAGCGCCCGTGCATTGCCGTGCGTGGCAATGACCGGCGCGCGGGCGACTTCCAGCGCATCCCAAAAACAAGCCTCCACCAAATGCGTAATATCGACGAGCATACCCAGCCGGTTCATCTCGCCGATGAACTGCCGGCCAGCCTCGGTCAGCCGGCCCGGAGGATCGACCTCGCTGTCGTAAAGTCTCATGGTCGGCCCGTTCCACACCTGCGTCGCCGTGCCCAAGGCATTGCGTCCTTCGTGCACCAAGCCAAGGTGCCGCAGCCCCAGCCGATAGAGCGTGCGCAATACGCTCAAGTCGCCCTTGAGCGCATCGCCGCCCTCCAATCCCAAAACAAAGGCGACTTTCCCGCTCTTGTGCGCCTCTTCGATATGATCGGCAGTAGTGGCCAACACGGCGTATTCCCCGGCTTCGCCTTCGAGTTGGCGATGCAGATAGTCGATGATCCGCAAGACCTCCTGCAGGGGATGCCGACTGCCGTGGGGACCGCCGATCTCCGCATCCGGCACCCAACAGGCGGTTAGCTGAGCCGCGACCCCACCGGCGCGCATCAGGGGCACATCAGTCAGTCCTCCCAAATCCTGGTGCAGCTTGCCCCCCGACTTGAAGGCCAGATCCAAAGTATGGCCGTGAGCGTCAATGATCGGCGATGTTAAAGAATTGTCCATGCTCGACCCCTTTAATCCCAACGCGGCAGACCAGCGAAAGTCGCTCCGGGGCTTTGCCGCCGACCTGCCACCGTTCCGACCAACTCGTACTGTCCACCCACCTCGGTAGCAAAAGCCAGCACATCCCCATTTAGCAAAACCTCGGCACCAGTACCCAGATCGCGCAGCACCGCATCACCTTGCGGCCACGGATTGTGCACGGCGCACTCATGGCCGACTTCACTGGTGATGTGTACCCACTCCACCACCCCATCCCGATACGAGGCGCTGACCAAGAAGGCCCCCTCGGCGCGTAGAGAATCAAAAGACGCCGTAGGCCACGTATCTGGCACGCAGGGAAAGACGCGGATTTTGCCACCCCAGCTCTGCAGTAGCATCTCCATAATCGCCGCTGCGGCACCCGTACCCGCCTCCAAGGTATTGATAAAACCATGTTCGGCCGTGTAGAAACCGGTCTGACGCCAATCAACGCTCACCTGCAAGGTGTTTGGCAGCACCACTTGGTCGGTGTAAAAACGCAGCATAGAGTGGGCCATATTGGTACGCCGGGCGCGGCAGGCAATCAGCGCCGCCCAAGGGAAAGACCAGCTCAAATCCCGGTCGTCAGCGTCGCCTTCGACATTGACGTAGCCGAGCCATATTGGCCGGTAGGTAAGCTCCGCTCCAGCCAAAGAAGGTGCAGCAATTCGGCAGTGGTTGCGTTTGATTTCAGCGGCCGCGATCGCCGCGACCGGCAACCGGGAGCAGTCGCAGGGGGAATACTAGCGCGCAAACACCTCAATCAGAAGCAGAAAGCAAATCAGCAATAACAGACCAGAAACACCGGAAAACACGCTCTCTATCCTTCTTTGCCTTCTGCTCTCTTTATTAAGGTGAGCAACCAAGGCTAGAATAATGCAATCCTTCTCTGGCTCGTCGAAC
>JAJEEZ010000509.1:0-4005 GCA_022820705.1 Candidatus Latescibacterota bacterium
TGAGTTTTTCGCGCTCTGCGATCAAATCCGCGCCGCCGGGGTCTGGCCGCTGGCCTTTCAGGGGCGCTATCCAGGCTATATCGGCGGCGTGACCGACAACGCCTATTATCACCTCGCTGGCCGCGAGCGGTTCTACGAGCAGAAGGATCTAGTGCCGGGCAGTTTTGCCAATCCCGAATTTGTGACGGCGCTCGGGCTTATTCAGCGCACGGCGCAGGAGTACTTCCAGCCCGGTGCCCTCGGCATGAGCCACACCGAGGCGCAGCTCGAGTTTTTCTTGGGCCATACGGCGATGGTCTTTTGCGGGTCTTGGCTCAAAAGCGAGATGATGGGCAAAATCCCCGATGGCTTCCGCTTGGGAGCGTTTAATTTGCCCATAGTCGAAGGCGGGGCTGGCGAACCCGGTGCCATATATACTGGTGCCGGGTATTACTTTGTCTTCAAAAATAGCGCCCACCCAGAGTTGGGCGTGGATTTTTTGCGCTTTATGACCTCGCAGGAGATGGCGGGCACCTTTGCCGAGATGCGCGATGTTTTGGTGGCCGTTGATGGGGCGATGGAGGGGCGGACTAGCGAGGATTTGCAGGACTTGGTGGCGCTGGCACAGCAGGCGACTACGACCTACGGCACCGCTCCGGGTGAGGGCTTCCCGGAGATGGACCAGTTCCTCAACGACGTGCGCTTCAAGATCGTCAATGGGCAGATGACGCCCGAGCAAGGGGCCAAAGAGCTGGAGTCGGCGGCTGAAGCGGTGCGCAACCGCAGCCAGCAACCCGACCAAATTACCATTCGCCACCTGTGGAAGCCCGCGCTGCTGTTGGGGCTGTTGGCGCTGGCGATGGGCTATTGGTTGTACACGACGGCGCGGCAATGGCGCGAGAGGCAGGCGGGCCAAGCTCCCCGGCCTACTAGTACTGTGCGTCTGCCTTGGACGGGGGTGGTGTTCTTCGTCGGTCCGGCCGCGGCGTTCTACACGCTTTTTGTAGTGGTGCCCAGCATCAAGTCCTTTGTCTGGAGTGCGATGCGCTGGGACGGGCTGACCGAGATGGCTTTCGTCGGGCTGTTGCACTTCCAGCGGCTGCTGTTTGAGAGCGATGAATTCTGGATCGCGCTGTCGAACAATCTCTTCATCATGTTCATCATCCCGCTCTGCGTGTTGCCGCTGGCGCTTTTTCTGGCGGTGTGCATCAGCCGCGAGGTGGTCGGGGCTAAGCTCTTCCGCATCGTGTTCTTCTTTCCCAACATTCTCGGCGGGGTCGCGGCAACGCTGCTGTGGATGCACTTGTACAATCCGCAGGGTGGGCCGATCAATACGGTATTGGTGGCCTTGGGCTTGGAGGGGTTTGAGGGGTTTGCTTGGCTAGCGCAGGACAATCTTTACTGGGCGCTGATACCCATGTCGATTTGGGGCGCGGCTGGGTTCAACATGGTGCTGTTTTTGGCGGCGATGGAGAGCATTCCGCAGAGCATGTACGAGGCAGCCGACATCGACGGGGCCTCGGCTTGGCGGCAGTTTTGGTCGATTACCGTGCCGCTGATTTGGGAGGTTTTGTCGATAGCGATTGTGTTTATGATCATCGGCGGGATGAAGGCGTTTGAGGTGATTTGGCTGTTGACCAATCAGCGGCCGACGACTGACAATCACGTGATTGGCACGCGGATGGTGCAGGCCATGTTTACTGAGTTCAAGGTGGGGGAGGCGACCGCGATTGCCGTGCTACTCTTTTTGATCGTCTTCTTTGGCACTACCGCAACCTTGCGCGCGATGAAGCGCGAAGCTGTGGAGTTTTGAGCATGGCGGAACAAGATAAATTTTCCATTGCCAAACCTTTCGTCTATTTGGCACTGTGCGGCTATCTGACGGTTGTGGTCTATCCGATGCTGTGGCTGTTGTACACTTCGCTGAAGACCGACCGCGAGATTTTTCTCAATCCTTTCAGTCTGCCCGAGTTCGGCGATCTACAATGGATCAACTTTACCAATGCTTGGACTAAGGGGCACTTTGGCGACTACTTCTTCAACAGCGTCTTTTTGACCATCTCGACGGTGGCGGTTTCCATGCTGCTGGCGGCAATGGCGGCCTACGCGCTGGCTCGCTTTCGCTTCTTTGGCGTGCGGCCGATGTTTTTCTACTTCTTGGCCGGGCTGATGATTCCATTGCAACTGTCTATTGTGCCGCTCTTTTTTCAGATGAAGGACTTTGGGCTACTCAATTCGCGGCTGGGTATTCTGATAGTTTATGTGGCCTTTGGGATGCCGTTTGCCATCTTTATCCTCACGGGGTTTTTCAAGTCTTTGCCCTCTGGGTTACACGAGTCTGCGCTGATCGATGGGGCGGGGGAGTTTCGGGCGTTTTGGTCGATTATGCTGCCGTTGGCGCGGCCGGGGCTTATTACGGTGGGTATCTTCGCCTTTTTGGGAACTTGGAACGAGTTTTTCATGGCCTTTATGTTCCTGTCTGGGGAGGGGTCACAGGCGTTGCGCACGCTGCCGTTGGGGCTGGCCAACATCACCATTGTTAGTCAGTATCGCAGCGATTGGGGGATGGCTTTTGCCGGGTTGGTGTTGATTATGGCTCCGACGATGCTGGTGTATGCGTTTTTGCAGCAATATCTGACGAAGGGGATTACTGTGGGGGCGCTTAAGGGGTAGAGATGGTGAGGAGAGATACTTGAGAAACGCCCCCGACCTGGGGGAATCCAAATCAAATTGGACCACTCACTGAAGGTAGCCACATGAATAAAAAAGACGCTTTACATACAACTATCTCGGACCTTATAAGTCGAAAAGCCGAAGGTACGTATTGGGACTTCAAACGCGAGCATCACAAATGTAAATCTGATCTTATTCACGATATCCTATGCCTAGCTAATGCCAAACATACTGGTGATCGATTTTTGATATTTGGAGTTGATGATGAGTTTTCCTTGCACTCAATAGACAAGGATGACGGGCGACGAACCCAAGCAGATTTAGCAAATTTATTTAGCGCTAATGCCAATAAATTTTTTCAATCTAGATTCCCGGAATTCTATCTGGAAGAAATCAAACTTGACGAGACATTGCTCGATATTCTGGTAATCGAAGATACTCCACATAAGCCTTACTATCTCGTCGAAAGATATAAAAAATTTACGCTCATCATATTTACACACGCGTCTGTGACACGAACACCCCAGTAAAAGACGCTGCACAACCCCATGAGATTGAACGAATGTGGCGCGAACGCTTCGGTTTGGATATGTCGCCTCTTGAAAGGGCCAAGCGGTATTTGGCCGAACCTGATTTATGGTTACCTCTAGTCGAAAATGATGGAAGTGACACAAACTTCTACTACACAGTTTTTCCTGAATTCATCTTAAGAGTCACTGACGAAGCAGCAGACCACATGGCTCACCATGAGGAATGGACGCGCGGAGAGATTATTACTGACAATAATCATGCAGGATATTATGAACTACATTATCACCAGACTCGATTGGCCCGCATTCGTTACGCCAGTTTTGATAATCACAAGAAATCAATGGTAGCACCAGACCGTAGGTATCGCGGAGCTGGATGTTTCTATTTCTATAAGGCTGACAGTATCAATTACGCTGTTCAAAAATTTTACTCTACCATTTTCAAAGGGGACGATTCCGTGAGACTTTCCATAAGGGGCCAAGGGGAAGCCACTGATGAAGCACGCTCGCGATGGGGTCACTATATGAAGATCCCAGTACTTCGCCCGGGAGAATTGGAAGATTTCCTTGGTTCAGATGGAAAGTACGAGTCCTTAGAGACAAGCACAGACAAGGCTGAGCAGTACCAGGCTTACCTTCGCAACCAACTCGACTTCGAGAATTGGCGTAATGGACTAGACTAACGAGATTCATATTCGCGCAACTCTCCTTCTATGTCGGCAATCTGGCTGCTCAGGGCCTCGTGTTGCGCCTTGACAATAAGTGGATGAACTCCATCGGTCTCGCCGAGGCTTTGCAAGGTCTGTGAAAACCTGTCTGCCTG
>JAJEEZ010000180.1:0-6004 GCA_022820705.1 Candidatus Latescibacterota bacterium
CCTCACTTTACTGCGAAATATAGCCCGTTCTAACCCAGAACCTCAACCCCAGAAAATCACATTGCCGACCATGCCAGTAAAGTGATCGACAAATAGGAAAAGGCCCCCCGGCACGATATGCCCGGCAATCATGCCCATGAAAAAGGGGCGCGTCTTGCGGTAGAGTGCCACGCCGCCGTAGCGCAGCACCGACACCTTGATCAGCCACGCCAAGAACATGTCGAACCACAGGTGGTCCATAATCCCGGTCGGGCCGATGGGGTAGCCGAGGGGATGGAGGGGCCACCAGACGTAGTACCAGCGCGCCAACATCAACAGCAGCATCACGCCCGCTCCAATCCCGGTGTTGATCCAACCCCACAAATGCGGCTCGCTCGGCGTGCGAATCAAGCCAGCGGCATAGTCGTAGAACCCGTGCTGGCCCCCGGGAATTTTCAGATTGAGCGCCCCGTACGAATAGCCCAGTTCCATCACCACCCACATCGACGAAACCATCCCGACGGCCATGGCCAAGATCATCGTCCAGAACAGCGGGCGTTTGGAACCGCCGAACCCCTCACCTAACTTGAGACTGTTGGCGGCTGACGTCATCGCAAAACTGCGGCCAGTCGTCCAGAAATAGGTCGTCGCCAGCACGACCAAGCCTTGGGCACCAATGGCCGACGAGCCAACCGCAGAGACGACGATGGCAGCCGAGCCGACCGGCACCGAACCGTCCGAAAGCCCCCCTTCGGCGATCAGGCGCGTAAACCCCACAAAAAGCGCGAAAGCGGTAAAGAGAAACGCTAGCGCAACCCAGACGGGCAGACCCGCCAGCGAGAGCCACGCGACCATCACCGCGCTGCTGCTCAGCAAGATGAGCACAGCCGTCCGGTAGGATAGAATTTCGCCGGAGTCATCCACCGTTGGATCCCCCCACAGGGCCTTGCGGCAGACCGCCCACAGGTGCTTGCGGGCCGCGAACAGGCCAAATAGAAACAGCACCAACATGCCGCCCATCGACTGGTGGACGAGGATCGGGTCGATGATCGAGTGTCCCCCCCCCATCATCTCCGAACTGGTGACGCCTAAAACGGCGAATGTGGTGCGCAGGGCGTTGGCGAAGAGGTTGAAAAACCACAGACTGAAGGCGATTTCGGTCTTGAGAAAATAGAAAAAGCCCAAAATGTTGAAGCGAAATTTGAATTGCAGTTCGGACAGGTTGTCGAAGATGGGCAAGATGAAGTGGATGGGATCTACATTGGTGGCAATGGGCACGGTCTCCGGGAAGTAGTTGTGTAGCCCGTGCAGGGTGCCCCAGATGGCCGGCACGGCAAAGCCGGTCCACATCACCGGATTTTTGAAGAATGGGGCAATGCGCTCCCCCCCGGCGTCCTGCTCGGTGAGGGCCATCGGCACCTGGACCAGCGGATAGGTCAGCCGCTCGTAGTCGTTCCACTGCTTGCGCAGAATCGCCATCGCGGCAATCATCGCCAAGAACAAAGCCCAGACCAAAGGTGCCCAGCGCAAGAACATCGGCAGCCAGCCGGCCCACGGGATGGATCGGCCCTGCTCTAAGCCCTCGTAAAAAGGCCACATGATTGCTAGGTCGCGCGGCTCCAACCAGTCCGCTAGGTGGGGTTGGATGAGCGTGTGCCAGTCGTTTTCCGGCGTGGCAAAGTAAAAGGGAGTGAGGATCGTGCCGATGAACCGGCCGGCAAAAAACACCGGCAGGGGCGAGGCCATGACCATCATTATGTAGATGAGCAGCAACTCGCCGCGATTTAGCCCCGCTCGCGGATGGACCAGCTTGAGCAGCGGGTTGATCAACCCAGCGAGGAAAAAGAGCAAGAACAAGGCACCAACCGTGCTGGTCCCGAGCGTCATGTACGAGCCGCGCAGAAAGAAGACCCCATAGGAGTCGCCCGCGGCCACGAAAAACGTGAACAGGCAGCCGAGGATCAGCGCTTTTGGCGTGAAAACTCGGGCCGCTGGGGGTTGCAAGGACTATACCCCGCCGGTGGCAGCAAAAATGCGGACGAAGACGATCGATTGCTTCTGGGTTTGCTCCGCGAAGAACTGGCGCTCTAGCAGAAAGCCCGCGTTCATGGTCAGCTCGTACCCCTGATAGGACGACACATTGGTCAGCAAGGCCGAAAACACGAGGCTGCGGAAGTCATCGACATAGCTCGGCGACGCCTCGGCTGGACGCTCGATTAGGTTCTCGAAGAGACTGAATTCAACGCCGAAGTCCAAGAGCGTCTTCGGCAAAAGCGCGTATTGGCCCAAAAAGAAAAAGCTCTCGGTCAGTTCATTGGATTCCAAACCGGCCAGCGCGGTGGGCGTTTCTCGCTCGTACATGCTCTTCCACTTGGGATAGAGAGCGAGTCGACCGCTGGGGCGGATGGCGTAATCGGCCTTGTTGATCAGGCCCAAAAACGAGCGGTCGCGCTTGAGGCTGGCCTGCTCACCGAGCTGGTTGAAGCGCTCGTACTTTAGCTTGCCCTCGACATTCAGGTTGCGGACGCGAAAGTAGCGGGCCTGCAAGTACAGCGTGTTGACAAAGGTATCTTGGTTGTCGAGCGGATCGGCAAAATCCGTCAGGCCGATGGGGTCGCGCCAGACGATGCGGTCTTCGGGCAAATTGTCGGCCACTAGTTTGGCGTGTTCAAAAAGGGATATGTCTAGCCCAGGATAGGATTTTTCCAAGGTCAGCAGCCCGTAGAACGAGCGGCTCTCGCGGTCGCTGCTCAGTTGGTGCTCAGCGAGCCGACCGACGGTCAGCCGGGAGCTCTCGGTGATTTTCAATCCCCCGTACGCGTTGTACCCGCGATGGTCGCGCTCGTAGGGGTAGTCGGGCAGGCGGTCGTCCTCAAAGCGGTCGATAATCGTGTTGTTGTTCATGTCCATGCCAAAGAGAAACTCCGGCGGATCGACCTGATAGCGCAGGAACGGCTCGACGTAATCCGGGCGGCTGTTCTGGTTTTGGTTGAAGTCGGAGATAAAGTCGTTGTTTTCGTCCAGCCCGGGAAAAATCTCCGTGTCGCGGCCCTGCGAGCCGCCCTCGCCGCCAAACCCTTGGCTCTGGCGATAGCGCTGCCAATCGGTATAGCGGTCTTGGTCGTCGTTGTCATCGACAAACTCAAAGAGGTTTTGGGTCTCGCTGGCGTAGTCGATGACCCCGCCCGGGTCGGCGATAAAGGCCGTGGTGCTGTAATCGGGATCTATGGTGAACACCTCGCCGTACGCAAAGAAGGGGTAGCGCTGGTACGAGGCCGTAACGTACCCGGCTTCGGCCGTTTCCTTGTACGCGGGCAGCTTGCGGAAGTTCTGGTTGGGGAAGCGGCGAAAGCGGCGGTTGAGGGCCCATTCGGCCCGCAAGTCAAAGTGGGCGAGGTTGATCAGCTCTAGGTCCATACCGATCACCTCGTGCCCAGTCGGCAGGCCGTAGGCAAAGCGCACAAAGGTCTGGTTGGAGCCATCGGTGATCTCGTCGCGGGCTTGGGCCACCGGCAAGAAGACCTGCTCGCCCCGGGCATTGGTCTGGAGGTTGGAGGCGATCTCTATGCGGTAGTCGTTGGATACCACCAGCTCGAATTCGAGCTTCTTGGCCTCGCGGAAAGTGCCCACTTTTTCGGTTGGGCTAAAATCGTTGCGAATGTCGTAGATAAGCTCAATTACGTCCGCGCCGCTCACTTCCAAAATGCCCTCGCGCCGCACGCCACCGCGCACCAAGGGCACGATCTCCGGGTGCAGCTCCCCGTCGATGATCACCTGATCGACGAAAAACGAGGCCCCGGTTTCCTCGGATTCAGGCGAATCATCTGCAATGCGGATGATGACCCGTTCGACATTGCCCGTGTTCTGCGGGCCGGTCAGCAGGCCCTTGAGCGAGTTGTCGCCGAGGCTTAGCTCACTGCTGGTATTGGATACATTGACCCACGTCAGGCCCAGCTTGGCGAAATCGCCCACTTGAGCTACGCCGCGCGCCCCGAGCAGGCGGGTCGTATTTTCGATCGCCGAAGCCCCCCCCGCTTCGTTGAGCGCAGTAAATCCCGGCGCGTTGAGCCGCGAGCCGAGGAGAGTCAGCGCGTACTTGTCGGCGAGAAAATCCCACTGCAACCCATTGAACGTGGGCTTGGAGAAGGTCAAGGGAGTAAGCGTCGTGCGGATGGCGTCGCCCACCGTCAGAGAAGTGTGGAACTGGCCGTGGCTGGCCGACGAGATGACGAGACTGTCGAACCATCGCCCAAAGCGGGTGCCCTTCAAGAGAGCGCTGCCCTGGCGCAGGGGGCTGGTTTCAGTCCAGTCGTAGATGACCCAGCCGCGATTGATGTACTGGCCGAAGAGGTTGTAGTTGCGAGTGCCTTCGAGCAGGATGTTGACGTAGCGCTCGTAGTTATCGCGCGCGTAGTTGCTGTACTCCCAGCCGCGCCACTGATATTCGTAGTACAGATTCTGCGGCAAGTACCACTTGCGCCGGTTGGGTGCCAAGGCACCGGGATGGATACGCACCCCGCGAATCCCGGGTTCCTCAACTGGCCGAAAGCCCGTAGATAGCTGGGCGAAAGCCGTGGACTCCGAGAGTACAAACGCGCACCACAACAGCAAGATCGGCCCTCTGCTGCAAAGGGTTGTCAGCCTCATGATCCATCTCCTAATGAGGAAAAGCCCGCGATCTGCGAGCGTCATCGGCTGACAATATACGCCCCGTTCCCACTACTTACCAAGTCAGAACCGCGCTGTCGCGCCTGCAAAAACGGCATTTTCTTGCATAAATTTGTATCGCCTGTCTGGGCTTTTTTGTTTATAATGTAAAATTACCGCAGCATTTTCATTTATCCGAAAGGAGGTTGCACAGCTTGCTGAAGGACACTTCCCATATTCCTTTTCCTTTCTCCATATCTTCCAATCAAGGAGCGTATAGCATGAGAAAGTTCGGCTTTTTTGCCTTGTCTTTTGGGCTGGCGTGCCTATTGAGCACGGCTGCTTTTGCCCACGTAGGCGTGACCGTGTTCTATCCCCAGGTGCCCGATCCGGCGGCCATCACCATCGACGGCAACGACGACGACTGGGGTTGGTACGACCCGGCTCTCGCCCTCAATCAGCCCGATTTCTTCGACCGAGCCAGCGATTTCGTCGAGTTGTCGGACTACGATTTTACCATCCTCAACGCTTGGTCGGCGGAGCCAGACAACAAGTGGTACGGCTTTGCGCGCTTCGTCGATGACACCCTCAAGTACGATTCGCCCGTCAAGGAGTGGTGGAGAGACGACTGCTTGCAGATTACCGTTGACGCCGATCACCTCGGCGGCAATATCCTCGGTTCCGACCTCGAGCAGATCGCCAATGGCCAGCGCTGGCACGTGCGCATCTTCCCGCCGGCTGGCGAGTCCCTGTTGCCCAACCAGACCTGCTTCTTCTACAGCCAGCTAGAGTTCATCGACTCCACAGAGCTGCTCTGGGGAGTGGAGCCGGAGTTTTTCGAGGCTGCGTGGACCGTCCTGCCAGCAGGTGCTGAGAACCTGACGGTCGGGGTTACGTATACCTATGAGTGGCGAGGTGCCCTGTGGGACATCTGGGGCCTGAGCGAATCCGAGAGCACGCGGCACACGTTCGCCGAAGACGACGTGATCCACCTCGGCTATCGCCCGCTCGACGCCGACCAGCCCGGCGGTGGACGCAAGCACTCCATGTACATCAACGACGGCAGCCAGTCGCAGGACGTCGATGCCTCGCAGATGCCCGACTTCTGGGCGCTGGCGGCGACGGAAACTAACGTGGAAAATGACACTTGGGGCCACATCAAAAACAACATGTCCCAACGCCTCAAGTAGCAATTCAGTAGAATCTGTTATGAGGGGAAGGGGCATATGCGCCCCTTCCCCTTAATCATTTGCGTCGCCCGTTCGGGCGATGGAGAGCATCTTGTGGAGACCTCGCTGGTGAGAAGCCCTCTGGAAATTCTTAAAGGCGCAATTTTAGCCTGTGTTGTGCTGATAGGTGTTTGTAGCCCTGGGGCGGC
>JAJEEZ010000264.1:0-20624 GCA_022820705.1 Candidatus Latescibacterota bacterium
AGGGCGAGTTGACGGCCTCGGGCTTGTGGCGCACGGGCGAGGCTAACTCGACAGCCCCGTAGGCTTCCTTGATGTCCCCGAGTTGGTAGCGAATCATGTCGGTGAAATGGACGCCCAGATCTAACAGCAGTCCGCCCCGATCTTTCATGTGCCGCCAAGGCGTGATGAACACTTCGCGATGCGGGGCCAGCGAGTGGAAGATGGCCATGTAAGGGCGGCCAATGGCCCCTTGCTCCAGCAGGTGGTGCACCAGCCGCGACGAGGGATCGCGGCGGTAATTTTCCGCCACCGACAGGATGCGCTGGTTGCGCGCGGCGGCTTCGATCATCTGCTGGCAGCCCTTGACGGTAATGGCCATGGGCTTTTCTACCATCACGTGTAGCCCCAGATCGAGGGCTTGGCAGACCACGGCGTGATGCACTGACGGGTCCACCACGACATCTACGGCTATTAGGTCGGGGACTTCGCGGTGCATGGTTTCGAGGTCGGTGAACACAGCCGGCCGCTGGCCCACTAGCTTTTCGGCTTCTGTGGCCGCTAGTTCGGCGTTGTCGCGCCGGATGTCGCATACGGCGACTAGGTCCACATTGTCAAACGGGGTTTTGGCGAGGGTTGCTAAGCCGTATAGGTGCCGCGTACCCATGCCTCCGCAGCCGACCAATGCCAGTCTGATTTTGTCCAAAAGTGCCTCTCTTTTCTATGAGGGATTGTCGCGGGTGGCGCGGACCTCGTCGATGGCCTTGCAGTGCCGCAGCCCCACGGATTTGGCTGGCGTTTGATAGCCCTTCCAGGCGTAGGGGTCGGTGCCGGCCACGGGCACGATGGTGCGCCGGTCGGCGCGAGCGGGCGACTCCCCCTCTTCAATGCTCCAAGGCAGCAGGCTATAGGCGTTGCAATAGTGGTTGACTAAGACGCGGCGATAGGTGTCGCCTCGGTTTTTGTACGAGCGATGGAGGAGATAGCCGTTGAAGAACACGAGGGCACCAGCTTCCACTTCAACCGGGATCTCGACGCTCTCGTCAAAGCCGTAGCTCTCGGGCGCGAAGTCGAACTCGTCTGGATTTTCGTGGGACCGCTGCGGGTAGAGGTACCCGAGCCGGTGCGAGCCCGGAATGACGTACAGGCAGCCGTTTTCCACGGTGGCGTCGTCCACGGCGATCCACGCGCCGATCAGCGAGCGATCCCGCGTGGGGATGTAGATCTCGTCTTGGTGCCAAGCCTGCCCTTGGAAATCGGGTGGCTTGACGAAGTACATGGACTGCATGCACTTGACGCTGCCGTCCCAAAAGGGCAGGTGCGCGGCCGTGATCTGGCTCAGGGCACCGCAGATTTTGGGGTGGCGGACGTACTTTTCGATGATCGGACTGACGTAGTGGGGCTGGTGGATGCAGAGGATGCTCTCCAGCACCGCTTGGTCGCTCATGGTGGGATCGACCGGCTCGATGTTGTCGCACTCGTAGCGGCCGCGCGCCACGTCCACGAGGTCTCGTTTGAGCTCTTCTAGCTCGGCTTCTGCCATCAGGCCCGGCACGACGAGATAGCCGTCGTCGATAAAGGACTGCACTTGGGTGGGGGTGAGTGGCTTGGGGACCTCAATCGACGGACTAGGTTCCATCTTGATTGCTTCCATAATTCGACTTGCTCCATTTAGTTCGTTGGCACTGGGCCGATATTTTGATACCCTTACTGTGCTTTGTCAAACAAATCTAAGTACACGCCAGTAGAGGTGGTCTGAGATGCTTCGCTTCGCTCAGCATGACAAGTGGGTGCTCTGCTTCACCGGGTCATGCTGAGCGAAGCGAAGCGGAGTCGAAGCATCTGCTACCTCGATGGCCATGCGTAACGGTACGGTCGTGTACTAGCAAACAAATATAGAGAAAGGAGCGCGTATCGTGAATCTGACGTATATCGTATTTACCAAGCATTTAGAGGGGCTCGATGTCCCGCAACTCATCGACGCCTTGCAGTCCATTGGCGTGCAGGGGGCCGACCTGTGCGTGCGCGACGGCTACCCGGTCAACCCGGACAATGTGGCCACGGCCCTGCCGGAGGCCGCGCGCCGCTTTGCCGGCGCTGGTCTTTGCATCCCCTTAGTCACAGCTCCGGGCGACTTCAACCGCCCGGACATCGACTACGCGGAAAGGTATTACGCGGCCTTGGGCGAGGCCGGTGTGGCTCACGTCAAGCTCGGCTACTGGCACTGGCAGCCGGATGTGTCTTACTGGACGCGGTTAGACGAGGTGCGCGGCTTTATGGAGGGGTTTCAAGCGCTGTCGGAAAAATACGGCGTCAAGACCGTCATTCACAATCATTCGGGCGCGTCTATGGGTCTCAATGCCTGCGCCGCCATGAACATCGTCAAGGACTGTGACCCGCAATACGTGGGTGTTTTCGCCGATCCTGGACACTTGTCGCTGTGCGGGGAGCCAGTCGCCATGGCCCTCGACATCGTGCGCTCGCACTTGTGTCTGGTCGCGTTTAAGGATCTGGCCCGCCAGCGGCCCTTGAGTATCACTCAGCAGGGTAATCCCGCTACCGGCGTCGTGCGCATGGGGCAAGGTTTTGTCGATTGGCCTGCGGTGATTGCTACCTTGAAGCGGTTGGATTTTGCTGGCCCGGTCAGCTTCCACAGCGAGTACAGCGGCGAGCCGGTGGAAAGCGTCATCGATTTGGCGCGGATTGACGTGCGCTTTTTTACGGCTTTATGCCAGAAAGGGGAAGATCATGCTTAAAGCGGGATTTATCGGCGCGGGGGGCCGCGGCCAGAGCGCCCACTACCCATCGGTCCATCGCCTCGCCGACCGCGTGGAGATGGCTGCGGTTTGCGAATTGGACGAGGAGCGCCTCAATCAAGTGGTGGCAAAATACGGCTTTACGCGCACGTACCAAGACCACCGCGCTATGCTCGACGAGATCGACCCGGATATTGTCTATTGCGTGATGAACGAGAAGTGGCTCTTGCAACCGGCCCTCGACTGCATCGCCGCGGGCAAGCACCTGTTTATTGAAAAGCCGCCTGGAGCTAACAGCGACGAGACGCGGGCGATTTTGGCGGCGGCCGAGCGCCAGGGGGTCTGGGTGATGGTCGGTCTGCAACGCCGCTACACTGCCGTCACCCGCGAGGCCATGCGCCTAGTGGCAGCCAAAGGTCCGGTGTCGCTGGCGACGACGACCTTTAACAAACAGCTTCCGCAGAGCGCCGACGAATTCACCACGACCTTGTGGAATGACTTGGTCCACATCGTCGATCTGCTGCGCTACATGGCTGGCGGCGAGCCGGTGGAAGTTACGGCCTACCAAGACAAATTCGGCGGCGAGGGCTTCAACCACTACACGGCGCTGGTGCGTTTTGACAACCGCGCAACTGGTGTGATGCTCGGCAACCGCGCCTCTGGCGGGCGGGTGCTGCGCTCGGAGCTACACGGCGTGGGCATTGGCTGCTACATGAAAATTCCCAGTGAAATCGAAATCCACGAGGACAACCAAGTGCGCACTCTCGGCGGCTGGGAAATCGACGGCGTGCCCGAAGACGATGTGCCCCGCTACGAGGGGGTCTTGACCATGCACGAGCACTTCCTTGATTGCGTGGTTGAAAACCGGCAGCCAATCACCGACATCCGCGACGTGATTTACTCGATCGCGCTAGTGGATCAGATTGAGGCGGCTGAGATTATGGCGGCGAGAACGTAATATCTGTTCCCCACAGGGCTCGCCGGAAGTCGGCGGGTCCTTCCATGGGGTATGCGTTGAGAAAGTCCTGCAGGCAGCCAAACTCGTGCAGCAGGCAGAAACTCAGGATTCCCTCCTCGATTTCGGGCGAGCTTTCCAACCCATACGCCTCAAGCAACTGGTAGGAGAGTTCGGGCTCGCCTAGGGTGTAGTAGGCGAGTATGGCGATGAAGTCGTAGAATGGATGACCAATGCGGGCATCGCCAAAGTCAATGATCCCGGAGACGAACCAGGAACCGTCTTTGCGCTTAGTGAGCAGAAAGTGATCCTCCGTCAAGTCGGCGTGTAGGAAGACGTGGGGAAAAGGGGGTTCGGCAAATTTTTCGAGACGGGATCGGATCCAACTGTTCCACGGCTCTTGGGCGCTGTGGTGTGCCTCGGCCCCATCGAGTCGAGCCTGCAAAAAAGACGCCCAATTGGCGTCGAGACCCTCGGGGAGAGGGAGATCGTGCAGGCGACGCAGGAGCGCGCCGATTTCTCCGACGAGGTCGCGGCGCACGCGCAGGGGGAGCTCCCGCCAAACCGATTGCGCTGGGACTCCCATCACGCGACTCTGTAGCAGGTACGACCACCCGTCAATCTTCCCGTGAGCCAGCAGCGTCGGTGCGGGCAGATTGTCCACGCTCTCTAAGGCGATGCGCTCCATCTTGAAGAATTCCGCCCACAGCGGGCAGTAGAGCTTGAGGATTACCTCTCCTCTCCCATAGACGACGTGCGTTCCCAGCGTCAGGCGCTCCAGTTCGCCCGAGATTCCGTGACGCGCAGCGATTACACGGACGGCGGGCTGCCAAATGGCGTCGTCCTTATACAGGGCAGAGTACTGATTCTCGCATTGAATCTCCGGTAGTATTCTCATGGTTTTGCCGCTAACTGCATCATTTCTGTGGGCACCTCGTCACGCGGAGTGGACGAACCCTTTTTTGAGAGAGAACTAATAAAAAACTTTCTAATCCCGAAAATGGAGAGTACCTAGGGGAAATTCGCGCGCAGACCAGCACTTTTTGCCAACGCGAAAATCCACCATCCAAAGACAGCAGAATCGCATTCGGACTACATCAAGGAAGGGTGCCGGGACATTTCGCCGATTGTCCGGTCGGCGGCGGTACACTTGCTGCAAAGTTGTCCAGCTTTGTGGTCTGAATGCAGCGCATCTCTCAGCGGCCTATTCAATGATACGAGCTTGGATGTCCGCTATGTGTCCCTTCACCTTGCCAGAAAAATGGCTCATCCGCGTTTTGCCGAGGAAATCGTCTCTAGTCTCGAAGAGGACGCCCACATGAATCGAATAACCAACTTCGCCGCC
Organism: Candidatus Latescibacterota bacterium; assembly: GCA_022820705.1. GTDB lineage: Bacteria > Latescibacterota > UBA2968 > UBA8231 > UBA8231. Next base: position 5,033 of record JAJEEZ010000264.1, read on the forward strand.
CGAAGAGACGCATTGGGAGCAATAACAAGACATCGCCTGCCGGAAAGGCCCCCTTATTACGTGCACGGACGTGCGCCGTGATGCGCGAATGGATCTGGCACGTCGATGGGAGGCTTGGCTCCGCCAGGACTGGCCACGCAGGGCGTGAGGAAATCAACTAGCGATGCCAAAGTGTCGGAGCTAGAACGATGAGTGAGGACCACTCTACTGTTTAAAATTCCACGTACGGTTCAGACTCAATCGGCGTAAACGACTTCGGCGGATGTTGTTCCATAACATCCTCGCGTAACTCCACGCCCCAACCCGGCCCTTCCGGTGGCACACAGTGCCCATCGATCACTTCAATAGGTTGCGTCAGCACCTTGTTGTATCGATCAATGGACGACACAAAAATTTCCTGCATCAAACTGTTGTGAATGCACAGATCTAAATGCAAGCTGGCGATTGTTGAAATCGGCCCATTGGAATTGTGTGGGGCTACTGTCACGTAATACGTCTCAGCCATTGCGGCAATTTTCTTCAATTCAGTGATGCCGCCCGCGTGACAAATATCCGGCTGAATGATTCCGACTGCATTCAGTTCCAACAACGCACGAAAATCCCACCGAGTGTACAATTGCTCACCCGTTGCAATGGGCACATTTACTTCGTGGGCAAATTGCGCTAGCGCTTCTGGATTATCCCACAAAATCGGCTCTTCCATCCACGCAATGTTATAGGGTTCCAATTCCTGCGCCACTCGTCGTGCGCTCCATATGTTCAAGCGCGCGCGAATGTCAATTCCGATTTCAATTTGCGACCCGGCAGCTTCGCGTGCCGCTTCCACAAGGGCGACGCCGTGCTGAATGCGCTCGATGGTGGCCACCTGTGTACCTCTAAAAGGGTAAAACTTCAACGCCTCATAGCCTTGATCCACTACTCGTTTTACGCCATCGCCGATCCCTTCAGGTGTGTTGTTCTTTCGCGGCCAGCCATTGGCGTACATGCGAATTTTGTCGTGCGATTTTCCACCCAACAACTCATACACGGGGACACTCAAGGCTTTGCCTTTAATGTCCCACAACGCCAAGTCAATCGCACTGATCGCACTCGTCGTTACCGCTCCCCCCGACCACGTCACGCGTCGGTACAACTAGGTCCAAATTCGCTCAATTTCAAACGGATTTTTGCCCAGCAGAAACCGCTTGAACGCCGCAAACTCGCCGAGCAAGGCGTCGTCTTTGTATTGTAAACTAGCTTCACCCCATCCATGAATACCGGCGTCAGTCTCGATTTTGACAAACATCCAATTGTTGGTACCCTCCGACCCTATCCGCATCACTTGCAAGTCAGTAATTTTCATTTTTTTCTCCGTTGTATGTTAGATAGTAGCTTCAGACTACGCGCCACCACGGTGCGGCGAGTACGCGCTCGGTGATCCAGAATGTTTCTTCGCCATCGTAGAGAATGATTCCACGCTGCGCCATATCGGAGTACTCATCTAAGAACGTATGCAGATGTCGCACATCGCCGGGATGGACGCTCGCGGCGGCCTTCACCTCCACGGGCAGCAGACGGCGGCCCGTTTCGATGACGAAATCGACCTCGGCACCCTTGGTAGTCCGCCAAAAGAGAATCTCTGTTCTTTCGATACGAGTAGTAACCCAAGCGAGCAGGTCGCAGAGCACTATGTTCTCTAGGTGTGCGCCACGGGGATGTGCTTCGCCCGCTAAGTGCAAAGCCAACCCTGTATCGCCCCAGTAGAGTTTGGATGACTTGACTAGCCGTTTTGTCCTGTTGACAGAATAGGATGGCAGGCGCACCAGTTGGAACGACACCTCTAGCAAGTTGAGATACCGCTGCACTGTGGACGGGGCAAGATGTACGTCCCGAGCTAAGTCTGCTTGGTTTAATAGCCCCCCAACGCGCAGACAGGCTGCTGTCATCAACCTCCGTAGATCGGTGATGCCTTCGATGGCGGATAGACGCGGGATATCCCGCTCCAAGTAGGTAGCTGCATAGCCTTCGAACCATAGCCGCCGGTCGTCATCGTCCATCAACTCATAGGCTGGGACGGGATAACCTCCGCGTCGAGCAAGGGCCTGCCACGGCTCTGCTTCGGCTGGCTCCGCGAGCAGCACATCCCGCCATGCAGTAGGAGGCGCATCTACGAGTTCCGTCCACAGACCGGGCCTAGCCAATCCGCGTTGCTCGCGACGGGTCATGGGCCAGAGCGTCAAGTAGCTAGCGCGGCCAGCCAGTGTTTCACCCACCTCCTTCATAAGCAGCAGATTCGCCGAGCCAGTCAGGAGGAAACGGCCAGCAATCCGATCTTCGTCAACGAGCCGCTTGATGGCGAGCAGCACATGCGGCACCCGCTGTACCTCATCGAGCGTGATCTGCACCGCCCGAGCAACAAGGGCATCCGGTTCGCGTTGGGCCTGCTCGAGGACGCCGTAATCGTCTAGAGTGAAGTAAGATCGATCTGTCCCGATGGGAGGCATGCGGGCGAGGGTGCTCTTGCCGGTCTGTCGTGCGCCAGTGAGAACGGTCACGGGCATGACCCTAAGTGCCCGCTCTACGCTCGCGGAAGCAAATCGAGGTAGCAGTCGATTCGTGTTCATATACCCATGATATGGGTGATTATCACCCACGTCAAGGGTGATAATCACCCAAAAGACGACCTATACGCCCGCGGCCCAGCCATTGCCCCCGGCGCGCACTTTGCCCTCGCTTTTGAGCACTTCGGCACCGTGAGCACCGCCGGCCACTGCTTGAACTACCTGCACTCGGTGGCCCATTTCTCTTAGAGTTTGCACAATCGCCGGGTCGATGCCGCGCTTTAGTTCGAGGGGTTCTTGGGCTTCGGCGTTGAGTCGGAGGGCTGTGGCGGCTCCCAAGGCGGTGGCGTTGAAGTCGATAATGCGCTGGCCGAGTTGGGCACCAACGCTGATGATGCGGCGACCGCCGGGTAGGCCGATGGCCACGTCGCGCTGGGGCAGGCGCAAGATCATGGGGACCACGTTGTTGAGCGGACGCTTGTGCGCAGCTATAGAATTGGCCCGACCGGGACGAGGGTCCAAACGGCACATGCCGTGGCCCAAAATAATACCCGTGCCCGGTACCGTGAAACAGGAGCCAAAGGCCCCACCCTGTGTGATGGTAATGCCGACGAGATTGCCTTCGGCGTCTGCGGCCGATACGTGCAGGGTTTCAGACACGGCTGGACCCGAGGCTTCGTACACTTGCTGATCGACCTGCTCGGGGAATTGCCGCAGAGCTTCGACGCGGCCGGCGGCGTAGTCCTTGCTCAGCAAGCGCTCCACTGGCACATCGACGAAATCGGGGTCGCCGACGTAGCGTAGGCGGTCGCGCCAGGCTTGCTTGACGACCTCGGCTAGTTGGTGCCAGTACAGGGCTTGGTCGTCGGGCACTACTGGCAGGCATTCCAGCATGTGCAGGATTTGGAGGGCGGAGAGGCAGCCGTTGGGCAAAATTGGTCCGTACACTGGCACGTCGCGATAGGTGATTTGGTACGGCTCGGTCAGACGCGGCGCAAAAGCGGCCATATCCTCGCGGGTGAGAGCACCGCCGCTGGCTTGGACGTAATCGCCGATGGTGTGGCCCAATTCGCCGTTGTAAAAGTCGCGCCAGCCGGCTTGAGCCAAACGCGCTAGGGTGTGCTCCATGTCGGGGCGATGCCAAATGTCGTCGGGGCCAGGCAACTCGCCCTGTGGGGCGAGGTGGCTAAATGTTGCGGGGAAGCGGCGCAGGATGGCTTCTTGGTTGCGGATGGTATTGGCTAGGGCTGGGCCGTAGGGGAAGCCGTCGGCGAGGAGCCTTTGGGCTGGGGCAACGATTGCGTCCCAAGGTAACTTTCCCCAGCGCTCGTGCAAAAAGCCCATGCCGGCCATTTGGCCGGGGACGGCTATAGACTGAGGGCCGTACACGTTGGCATCGTCGCGCACGCTACAGGCGTATTCCTTTTCGTTGGTGCACATGTTGTCGCGGCGGGCCGGTAGAATATCGTACATGTGTTCGTGGGCCGCGGCCGGGGCTACGGCATTGGCGTCGAGTGACCAGACGCGGCCGGTGGAACTTTCCAAAACAACCGCCGCCGACATATAGCCGCCGATGCCATTGGATTGGGGGGCCAACATGCAGCAGGCGAAACTGGTGGCCGCGGCTGCATCCATGGCGTTGCCGCCTTGGGCCAATATCTGCGCGCCAATGCGCGCTGCGGCTGGCTGCTGAGCGGACACAGCGCCGCGGTCGGCTAGTACTTGGTGTCCTTCGATCATGTGGATCTCCTTCGCACCACTACGCTAGCCAAAGCGCACGCCCGTCGGAATAATTCCCACGTCCTCGCCGCGCCGCATGGCCTCAGCCGCGTCGAGGATGCTCGCCAAGTCGTGCTTGGGTTCAAACCCCAACTTTTGCTTGATGTTGGTCAAATCCAGCTCGAAGTAATTCCAATCCGGCCGCCGCGCATCGGCGTAGCCCAGACCGAAGCGCTCGGCGAGATAAGGTACGGTCTCGCTCCAATCGAACAGCGCGGCCCCGCCCAGATTGAACACCTCGCCCACGGCCTCGTCCCGCTCCAGCGCCAACACCAGCCCTTGGACGATGTCGCGCACGTCGGCATATACCTGCCGGAAGGGCCGCCCGTCTGGATTGCGCGATAGCAAGAACTGCTCCTCGCCCGTCCACAGCGCCTTGAGCTCCTCGGCTCCCTCTCGGTCCTTGAACTGCTCGTAAACCGGCCCGAACAAAAACAGATGCGGCAGACCGTTTTCGTCGAGGAATTCACCCGGCTCAATAATCGTGGCAAAGCGCGTGGTCACCGATGGCAGCCCGAACTGCAAGTGATAGCTCATCACCAACTCCTCGCCGATCCACTTGGTCAGGAAGTAGGGCATCGTCTGATATCGGGAGACTTGGTCTTCGCGGATTGGCTCTTCAAAACAGCGGCCGTTGTAGGGATTCTCCCAGTAAATCGCCTCGGTGGAAGCATAGACCAAGCGGTGCAAATTGGGCGTCAGCTCGCGGATGGACTCCAGCACGTTGATGGTGCCCATGCCGTTGATTTCGAGGTATTCGCGGTTGTCGAAGGGGCCGCCAAAGGCCGCGGCAATGTGATACACTGCATCGACTCCTTCGACGGCGCGGCGCACATCGGCGAGATTGCGCAAATCGCCTTCGATGGTTTCGACGCGGTCAAAGCTGTCGAGCTTGTGGGCGCGGCTTTGGTCGCCGGGATAGACAAACGAGCGGATGTCGTGCCCTTTGTCGAGCAAAGCTCTTGCCAAATTGGCTCCGACGCGACCGGTGCCGCCGGTGATTAGGATTTTCACGTTGCACCTCTCAGGGGTTAGTGGTTAGTGGCCAGTGGCTAGTTCCACCGTCCCTCAGCTCGGTGGTGTGGGGGCTGATCACTGGCTACTGGCTACTCTTTAGCTTCCACCGGGTAGGGCACTGGCCAAGAGTTTTTCTGGCGTGGCCTCGGCTCGTGCGTACTCGGCGGCGATCCGTCCCTCGCGCATTACGTACACTCGGTCGCACAGCCCCAGAATTTCGGGCATTTCCGAAGAGAGAACCACGATTGCCAGTCCTTGGCGCGCCAGCCCGTCCAGCAGTTGATAAATCTCGGCTTTGGCACCGACGTCGATTCCCCGGGTCGGCTCATCGACGAGCAGCACCCGCAAGTTTTCCTTGAGCAGCCAGCGGGCCAGCAGTGCCTTTTGCTGATTGCCGCCGCTGAGCCGCGCGATGGTCTGCTCTTGGTCGGGGGGACGCAGGCGCAGGCGAGTGACGAGTGCGCCGACTTGCTGCCGCTCCATGCCTACCTGCACGTGGCCGGCGCGGCAGAATTGCTCTAAAGCTGCGACGCTCGCGTTTGCGCGCACGCTCTGCTGCGCGAAGAGGCCGTCGGCCCGACGATCTTCTGGTACTAGGCCCAACCCGAGGGTGCGTGCCTGCGGTGGTGCGTTCGCTGGAACGGGGATTCCGTCGATAGTAATGGTTCCAGCGCGGCGGCGGTCCGCGCCCATCACGGCTCGCGCTAGTTCCGTCCGTCCCGCGCCCATTAGACCGGAGAAGCCGACGATTTCCCCGGCGCACACCCTGAAGGAAATGTCCTGCACCCGATCAGTGGTCAACCCCTCCGCCTCCAGCGCACACGGCCCCGGTGTACGATCGGCCGCGGGAAAACCTTGCCCCAACTCCCGCCCGACCATCAGCGCGATAAGTTGCTCTTCGTCGAGGTCGGCGGCCTGTTCACAAGCGACGCGCTCTCCGTCGCGCAAGACCGTCACCCGGTCGGCCAGCGCCATGACCTCGGCGAGCTTGTGCGATACATAGACCACGCCGACGCCCCTTGCCTTGAGTCGGGCGATGAGAGCAAAGAGCTTGTCGATCTCGCGCGTACTCAGGGCCGAAGTTGGCTCGTCCATGATGATTATCTGGGCGTCGCACGCCAGTGCCCGTGCGATCTCGACCAATTGCTGCGCGGCCACGCCGAGATGGCCGACCTTGGTCTGCGGATCAACTGCTAGCCCGACCTCAGCCAATAGCGTTGCAGAAGAGTCGTAGAGCGCGTTCCACTGGACACGGCCACCGCGTCCGTGCGGCAGGCGGCCGAAGAACAAATTCTCGGCGACCGACAGCGAAGGGACTAGTTCTAACTCTTGGTAAACAACCGCCAGTCCGTGGTCTATGGCTTGGCGCGGATGTCGGATATCTACGGAGCGACCCGCGATCTGGTAGCGGCCTTGGTCGCGGTGGTACACGCCAGCCGCAATTTTGATCAAGGTGCTCTTGCCCGCGCCGTTTTCGCCGACCAGCGCGTGGACCTCTCCCGGCTGCACTGCAAAGTCGACGCCCTTGAGTGCATAGACGCCGGGGAAGCGCTTGTGGATATCCTCTAGGGATAGTAGCGGCGTCATGTCGGGGGAGCGAGCAGCCGTCGCAAGAGGCTTTGTTTGCGGCGGGTGTCCAGATACACGGCGAGGATGATTACCGCGCCGCGCGCAATATCGTGGTAAAAGGATGACACGTTCAACAGCACCAAGCCGTTGGAGAGCACCGTCAGGATCAGGATGCCGATAAAGGCACCGCCGAGCGTACCCACGCCGCCCGTCAGGCTAATGCCGCCCAAGATCACCGCGGCGATCACCTGCAACTCAAACCCTAAGCCGGCATTCGGCTGCCCGGAGTTGAGGCGCGAGGCCAAGATGAAAGCGCTCAGCGCCGCCAGCACGCCGCCGAGTACAAAGACCAAGACGCGCGTGCGATCAACGGCCAAGCCCGCGAGCCGCGCCGCTTGGATATTGCCGCCGATGGCGTAGATATAGCGGCCGAGGATGGTGTGGTGGAGGACGTAGTAAAACAGCCCCAAGAGGACAAAAGTTACCAGCACCGGGATCGGGATCGGCCCCAAGTGTCCGGTTCCCACTTCGACGAAGCTTTCTACTTTGCCTTGGATCGATACCGCTTGGGTGCTGACCATAGCTGCGCCGCGCAAAATCGCCATCATGCCCAAGGTCGCGATTAGGGAGTTGATGCCGGCCTTGGTGACTAACAGTCCATTGCACAGCCCGACGAGCGCCCCGGCGGCGAGTGCGGCGACGAGTGCCAGCGTTAAGCTCTCAAACTGGTTGAGCACGGCCACGGCGATGATCCCGGCCACTGCTTGGGTCGAGCCGACGCTCAGGTCGATCTCGCCGAGCAGGATGATCATCACCATGCCGATTCCGGCGATGGCCACCAGCGAGGCGTCGCGCAGCACGTTTTTGATATTGACGGCCGTAAAGAATACTGGCGTCAGCAGGGAAATACCCACGCAGAGCAAGACCAGCGCGAGCAACAGTCCGGCCTGCTCGCTGTGGAGTATCCGCGCAAGAATACGGCTCATTGCGGCATCAAGGCCCGCACCGCATCCACCTTGAGCGCGAAGGGCGGCTCGGTGCTCGTGTCGTAGAAGCGGCTGAGATTGTCGCGGGTGACGACGATGGTCGGCGTCTCGTAGTGGGGGGGTAGTTGCTCACCACTCGCTAATTGCACCGCTGCATCTATGAGCGCGCTCCCGACGAAATTCGGGAACATCGCCAGCGCCGCTGCGTAGGGCGTGTCGCCGGTGAGGGCCGTCTGTCCCACGGTGCCTTCGAAGCCGAAGCCGATCGCGGTCAGCGCTGTTTCGTCTAATCCGGCCGCTTTGTAGGCCGCCATGCCGCCGGTCGTCGAATCGTCGTTGATGCCGTAGATCGCGTTGATCTGCGGGTTGGCCGTCAGCGCGTCCTGCGCCACCTTGAACGCCTTTTCCTTGAGGCCCTGTCCATCGACTTCTTGGATGATCTCATGGGTCAGACCCGAAGCGGCGAGCGCGTCTTTGAAGCCATCGACCCGCTGCCGGCAGTCCTCAAAGTTGGGGAAGCCGACGATGAGGATCTTGGGGTCGAGGCCCTTTTCCGCCGCGTAGCTGGCAAACCACTCGCCGGCCTTAACCCCACCGGCGTAATTGTCGATTCCCACGTAGCTGACGGCCTCGGACACGGGGTTGGATTCGGTAATCACGTGTACTCCCGCGGCTTTGGCCTGACGCACTATCGGCCCCATTGCCTTGGCGTCCACCGGCGATAGAATCAGCACTTCGACCCCTTGGGCGAGCAGGTTTTCGGCTTTGGAGATTTGCGCTGCCACGTCGAGGTTGGCATCGGCGACGATCAGCTCGACATCCAACTCGGCCGCTCGCGCTGTCGCCGATTTGCTGATGTTTTGATACCACTCGTGCGACATGAAGTTGATGACGTAGCCGATCTTGAGTTTATCGGGTGCGTCGTCCGGCTGTCCGCAGGCGACCAATAGGGCGCACAGCAGCCATGTTTTAGTCTTACTCATTCGTTCTCCTATCCCTTTACGGCACCAGCCGTCAATCCCTGGACAAAATACCGCTGCAATCCCACGAAGAGCGCGATTGGCGGCAGGCTAAAAATCAGCGATGCGGCGAATAGCTGGTCGTATTTGTTGACGTATTGCCCTAAAAACGCGGCGCGCAGCCCCACCGGAATGGTCAGGGCCTGCGATTTGGTAAACACAAAAGCGAACAAGAATTCATTCCACGAAAGCAAAAAGGCAAAGGTTCCCACTGCCACGATCGCCGGTGCGGCCAGCGGCAAGACGATTCGGGAGAGTAGCTGGAGGCGGTTGCAGCCATCGATGAGCGCGGCCTGCTCTAGATCGGTGGGGATGGCGCGGAAATAGCCGTTGAGCAGCCAGGTGCAAAACGGGATGGCAAAGCCCGTGTAGATCAGCACCATGCCCACGTGCGTGTCGAGCAAGCCGAACGAGCGAATCACCTGAAAGAGCGGGATGAGGATCGAAGAGCCGGGCAGCATTTGCGACATCACCACCACCATCAGCAACAAGGTGTTGCCGCGAAAGCGGAAGCGGGCAAAGGCATACGCCGCGCAGACGCTAAACGCGAGGGCGATGAGGGCGGTAGAAAGGGAAATGGCCATGCTGTTGGCAAAGTACTTCACAAACGGCCCGGTGTCCCACATCTCGACGTACGCGTGGAAGGTGAGGGAGCGGGGGAAGACCAGCGGCGGCGTCTGCGTCATCTCGGACAGGGGACGCACCGAAGTCGTGACTACCCATATCAGCGGCATCACCAGCGCGAGGACAAAAACCGTGCCCAAGCCGTAGGCGAGATAGGCGCGGATCTTTTCTTGCGTTTTAATTCGCATCGCTTAGCGACCCTTTGCGAGTAAGGGCATTTAGAGGGTGTTGGTCTTCGATCATGGCATCTCTGATTAGTTCAAGAATCAGCTTATTCACTCATGGCCGCCATAACTACGCAATAAGTCTGCCGCCTCAACAGCATTGTTCCTCATCGCAACGCGCAGCGGCGTAAGGCCACTATTTTGCTTGGCGTTGACATCGGCTCCGTGCTTGAGCAATAATTCTACCATCTCAACCTCATTGTCCCGCGCCGCGCAGTACAGCGGCGTCTCGCCACGGTTGTTCTTCTCGTCGATCTTGATATCGGGTCTCTGCTTGAGTAAGACTTTCGCCACCCCGGCAGTAGCACTGTTTCGCACCGCATTCTTTTGCGCCGCAAAGTGCAGCGGCGTCCAGCCATCTATACTCTTGGCGTTGACATCGGCATCGTACTTAAGCAAGACCTCAGTCGTCGCAACAGCATTTGCCCATGCCGCTAGGTGAAGTGGCGTCAAACGATCGTAGTCCTTCACATTGACATCAGTTCCCTGCTTGAGCAATGATTCTACTGTCTCAACATCATTGTTCTGCGCCGCGAAGTGTAGCGGCGTCCGGCCAATTTGGATGGATTGTCCTCCGCTCATCTTGTTTCTCCTATTGGGTCGTTGTGTCTAGTTGGATTGACGGCTTGGTTGGGTACCACTCTGACCGTTTTTCCGCTTGAAATATGCTCATAGCAGGTTCTGATTAATTCAAAAAATCAGCTCATTAACTATTCGCTATTCGTTTCCAGAATGGCTTAGCATATAACGGCGCAAAAAAACTGCCATCTCGTGAGGCGCTTTGTCTATGGGCGTTTGGCCATCTCTGCTCTTGGCGTTGACATCGGCTCCGTGCTTGAGTAAGACCTCGACCGTCTCAACAGCATTCCTTAGTGCCGCGAAGTGCAGCGGCGTCCGAAAATTTGTGTCCTTGGTGTTGACGTCGGCTCCCTGCTGGATCAGGGACGCAGTCAGCATGGGCAGGTTAAGTTTTACTGCAAAGTGTAGGTCCTTTACCTCATCCGGGGATGGCCAGCGGCCCGACTGGACGAAAAACTCTTGTCCTTCCTTCTCGGTTTGCTCGACTATCAGTCTTGCTTTTTCTGCTTCGAGTGCTTGCTGCCGTTCCTTCTCAGCCTGTTCGGCGGCCAATCTTGCTTTTTCTGCTTCAAGTGCCTGCCGCTGCTTTTCTGCTTCCGTGTCGCAGCCGAGGCTCCCAAGGGCCAAGGCCGCAACGAGTATTCTCCACATCATAGCCAACTCTTGTCTCCTTGAGGAAGGGCGTTGAGAGGTTGTCCTCCGACATGCCCTCAGAGCATAGCACGGCCCACCGAGGCCGTCAATTGAGCCGCTCAGGGAGCACGCACGGACACCGACTCCGTGGTCACCCACAAAACTTGGCCATTTGGGCGATATTGGCCGAGTTTTTGACATGCTCAGTCGCTGGCCATGGCAGGGATTACACGACCGGTATAGAGCTAGTCGCACTATGGCTATATCGGCGGCTTGACTGGGAGTAGGTGATACGATACGTTGAGCATAATAGGCTTCTTGGACGAGGCGGCAAAGGCTATTTAAATAAATGGGGACGTATGAATGGATATCCGGGACATCATTCGAGCTATAGATTCTCAAAACTACCGTATCACCGATCATGGAGATGAAGAAGCAGAGAATGATCAACTGGATTTTGAAGAGATATTCTATTCCGTACGCAATGGCGAAATTATCGAAAGTTACCCATCAGGGCAGCAGCCATTTCCAAGCTGCTTGATATACGGGACAAATGTATCTGGAGAGCCAATCCACAGTGTTTGGGCTTACGATGAGGAGAATCAACGGGCATCCCTCGTTACCGTCTATCGCCCGGATCCAACCCGTTGGATCAACTGGCGTGAAAGGAGGAAGAAGTGATGCTTGACAAATGTCCAGTATGTGGAGACGGGATTGTCAAAAAGCAAGTCAATAAGGTTTTGCGTGGCGGCAATCTCACGGAGACGGTGAAAATTCAAGCAGAGGTTTGCCTCCGTTGTGGCGAACGCTTTTACGAGCCAGAGGTCATAAAACATTGCGAAAAGGTCAGAGCAAAATTAAAAAAAATGGCTAATTCCCAGACTGAATCACGGGAAAAGCTTCTGGACAAGTTGAACTATGAATACTGGCTTCTCGATTTTCTGGAGAAACGCTATGACAGTCCTGACAAGAAGGTAATCGAGATTACGAGCAGTAAGCCATCTCCTACTATGTGTTTGGACAGTGCAGTCTACGTTTCTCCCGGCCCAACTTTCCTGAACGACATAATGCCTCTCACTTTCCTCGTTTCCTTCAAAGCACTAGATATGATTTTCGAGTGGATACTCGAAGAGAATAACAAAGAGGTTCCTAAGAGTTTGTTGGGAAAATTAAAGAGGCTGGAGAAAGAGTCCGACCTCCAACTTCCACCTCTCTTTGAGAGTCAACCATACCTTTACAACTACTCGAAGGCTCTTTTTAGCCAACTGCGGCCGTATCGCAACAAGGTCGTACATGAAAATAGTTTTTCAGTCTGTGGTAGCATATTAACCCTATCGAACTCCGAAGACGGTACCAGTCTAACCTTGAACAGCAAACAAGTGGTCTGTCTCGTGCGTTTTGTGTGTGGGCTCATCCGTGCTCTATCGGGCGAAATGGTCGTCAGTGATTACAAGAACAAGATGCTTCAACATTATCTCGACATCCTCGCCCCGGTGCATGGGCAACCGACCTTCAACCAACAAGAGCCGTGTTTCGTCCAGGTCGAATTCAAGGTTCCCAAGTGCGGGGCAGGCTTCCCTGCCGATCTAAAACAGGTGCGGGATACGCTTAAGTCCAAGTTCCCTGAACAAGAAGTAATTTTCGACCTTAAAGTGCAGGCAATGGAGGACGAGAATCTCATCGCAGAATGGTACTTCGCGCCCGAAGAAGTACCAGATTTGGACTTGATGACCTTGTACGAAGAGTCGCACAAGAAGCACCGAGTGGCCTTAGTCTGACTCTAGATAAGGTGAGTGTTAGCCGACTTCCGAATTCTGGATCAGCAGGGCTTCACTCGGCGGTCATCTCATCCAATAAGCGCGTGAACTCGGCCAGTTCCGCCACTTGGATGGAGGCGCGCAGCAAGACTTGGAGTCGCTCCACCTGTTCAATATCGGCCAAACGCCCCGACAACGCCTTGGCCGCATCCGTATCAAACCGAAGCGCCAAGGCTTCTTGAATGCTTTGCCGAAGCCCTTGCTCCAGCCCTTGCTCCAGCCCTTGCTCACGTCCCTGCTTCAGCCCTTCCTCATGCCCCTGCTCCAGTGCTCGCTTGCGCAAAGACTCAAGTAATGGAAACTCAGTCATGATCTCCTCCGATATAAGAGAAAAAACGGTTGATTCCTCGCACACCAACGAACTCAACATCCCCATGTGTGCCAATACACTATGCTTAACGGCACGAGATACAGCTAACTCCTCGGTCGTCTCCACACACTGACGCAACCACGCATCCACATCCATCCCTTGAGGACGCCCCATCAGCGGCGTAAACGGCAATACTCCCACATTGCCCGACGACAAATACGTCATCCCATCTAACGCAATCAAACGGATCACCTTATAGCGCAGCACCACCTCAAAGCCCGTATGCTCTTGAATATAATGCCCCAGATCGCGCCGTCCGGCCTCGGGACGCAGGTAGATCACGTAGGAAAATAGGGGCAAGCCATACTCGGCAATGCAGCGTCCCATATAGCCGGCCATGCGGCGCGGCATGGGCACGGCCGTGCTATCGGTAGTTTGAAACTCGCAATGCACTAACGCCTCCTCGCCTTGGATTTGCACGCGCAGCAGGCTGTCCATCACCTGGGTCTCGAAGGTGGGTTGCTCCGGGTTGAGCATATCCAGTAACTGCACCTGTGAGTGCCCCAGCAGGAAGGTCAGAAAGCCCTGCGGATGAGTGCTGAGCAGGGATTTGGAAACGCTGTCAAATTCGGCCATCGGTCCGTTCTCCTGAGAAGCGTTCTTAAAACTCGCGTCGGATGGCAGGTGTATTCGTGGCCACGGACCACGGCGAATTTTAAGACAGCTTCTAAGAGTGGACGCGATGTAGAGAAATATATCCGATTGGCACACCAAGACAAAGGGCATAGCACAGCCCACTGAGGCCATCGAGTGCCTTGGCGTCTGACGATTTTTAATCGCTGTCCCGCCGCTCCTCGCGGAAGAGTACGCGGATAAAGACGATGCTCATGGCCAACAAAAAGAGCAACAGAATCAGTGCTGCGGCTGCGCCCTTGCCGAGCCGCAGGTGCTCGAAGGCGATGCGATAGACTGTAATTGGCACCACTTGCGTGGCCTTGGCCGGGCCGCCCTCGGTCATTATGAAGATCAGTGCGAAGTCGTTGACCATCCAGATGGTGGCGAAGAGGAAGACCACGCCGATCACGTGTTTGAGTTGCGGCAGTGTCACGTGGAAGAAGCGCCCGAACACATTGGCCCCATCGACGTGCGCGGCCTCGTACAGCTCGGCGGACACGCCCTGCAAACCCGCCAGCAGCATGATGGTGATATAGGGCATGAAGCGCCAGACATTGGCCACTACCACTGCGCCCATAGCCGCGTCTGGCTGTGCCAACCAGGGGACATTGGCGTCGATGAAGCCGAGGCTTAGGAGCGTGTGATTGACGAGGCCGAAGCTGTCGTGGAAGAGCCAGCGCCACATGTAGCCGGTTACGACCGGAGCGATGGCCCAGGGGATGAGTAGAAAGCCGGTAAAGACCGGCCGATACTTCTTGATCTCGTTGAAGATCAACGCCATCCCCAAGCCCAAGACGAAGGCTACTGGCAGGGAGTAGAGCGTAAAGCGCACTGAACTCCAGATGCTGTTGACAAAGGTGCGGCTGCCGAAGAGCTTGGCGTAGTGAGTCAGGCCGATGAACTCGTCGCCAGCCCCGCGGAAGAGCTTCACCTTGTACAAGCTCATGATCAGGTTGCTGAAGACCGGATAGAGAATGACGACCGCCAAGACCAGCAGGGCCGGCAGCAAGAAATAGTACGGCGTCAGATTTTTGCGCAGTGCGCCTTTAGTAATCACTCAACACCTCGTTTACTTCTTCGGCGGCAAAGTCCAGCGCCTCCTTGGGGCTTAGCGAGCCGGTCAGCGCCATATTGACCGCGTCGGCAATGTGCCGCTGAATCTGCGTCACTGCCGGATGGCCCGGCCAACCTAGCCCATTGGCCCCGGCGATGGCGAGTTGATCTAGGTCAATGTAATCGGACTGTACGCCTTCGGCATAGGCTGCCTTTAGCGTGGGAATGCCGCCCATGGTCGGGTTGGGGTTGCGCCAGACCGGGTGGTCCAAATCCAGCGCTTTGACCACTTCCCAGGCTTCATTGGGGACCTTGGTATAGCCGGTTATGGCAATCATAATTACGTCGAGCAACGTCCGCGATGGATGCGGTTCCAGCGGCTCGGCAGGGCCGGGCACTTGCGCCAGCGCTAGATTGTTCAGATCGAAGTCGTAGTTGCCGTGGACGATATCCTGCCACCACGGCCCCTCAATCGACAGCGCGGCCTTGCCGGTTGACCAGTGCGCGGCATTCTCGTCGAAGCGATAGGCCGCGCTGCCGGCTGGCAAATAGCCCTTGTTTTTCATCTCCACTAGAAACTCCAGCGCCGCCTGCCCGGCCGGGCCGTTAAAGGCGGCGGCAGACCAATCCTCGTTAAAGACGCGCCCACCCGCTTTGTACAGTAGCGGCAAAAAGCGGTAGGCCGTGTCCAGATTGACGCCCCCAGGCATGGTAAAAGGCTCGATCCCCGTGCCTGCGAACTGCGGACCCAGCGCCAGCATCTCGTC
>JAJEEZ010000239.1:0-13393 GCA_022820705.1 Candidatus Latescibacterota bacterium
GGTCGGCGGGTTATAGCTAGCGCCCCACCAGTCATCTTGACATCAACGACGAGCGCTCGCTACTTTCTCTCCTGTACACAGAGGATCGTCCATGCCCGTCCAAACCCATTTCGACTTCCGCCACCCCACCCGCATCGTCCACGGCCCCGGGTCTATCGCCTGCTTGGCGGATTGCTTCTCGCCAACCGACAAGGTACTGATCGTCTCCGATCAGGTCTTAGGGGAAATCGGCACAGTCGAAGTAGTCACCGCCGCCCTCGGCAAGATCCCCCACGCCGTCTATCTCAAAGACGGTTCGAGTGAGCCGACCCAAGAATCCGTCGAAGATGGAACCCAAGCTTACCGGCAAGAACGCTGCACTGCCATCATCGGCCTCGGCGGTGGCTCGCCCATGGACGTGGCCAAGATGATCGGCGTCCTCGCATCCAACGACGGACGCATCACCCAATATCTGGGCAGCGACAAAGTCAAAAACGACCTGCCCTATCTCGCCTGCGTCCCCACGACCTACGGCACCGCCAGCGAAGTCACACCCTTCGCCGTGCTGGACAATCCCGCCAGCGGCAACAAAGACCCGGTCATTAGCTGGAAGATCGCGCCCCAAGTCGGCGTCCTCGACCCCGACCTATCAGTCGCCCTGCCCGCTCTCGTCGGCGCAGCCACTGGCATGGACGCCCTGACCCACGCGCTCGAATCGTATATCAACTTAGCGGCCACGCCCCTCACCGAAGGCATCGCGCTGCACGCCATCCGCCTCATCGGCGACAACCTGCGCCTCGCCTGCGCCAACGATCACGCGCTAGCCGCCACCGAAAACATGCTCATCGCCAGTATGCTGGCCGGCGTCGCCTTTTCGCAAACGCGCCTCGGCAATGTCCACGCCATGTCCCATCCGGTCGGCGCGCACTACCACGTGCATCACGGGCTGCTCAACGCCATTCTGCTGCCTTATGTGATGGAGTTCAATTGGTTCGCTTGCCCCGGCAAATTCGCCGCCATCGCCGAAGCACTCGGCGCACATATTTCCGGCTTAGATCAACGCCAAGCCGTGCAAGCCGCTATCGCCGCAGTGCGGCACATCAACGACGACTTAGGCATCCCTGCCAAGCTAGGAGACGTCGGCGTCGATACGGCCCGCATCTCCACCATGGCGCGCACTGCCATGCAGAGCGGCAACATCGCCGTCAATCCGCGCAAGACTACCCAACGCGATCTCGAAATTATATTCCAACAAGCCATTTAGGAGGTTCCACCATGTCCCTACCCCGCATGCTCCGCGTCCGCCAAATTTTTTCCGCGCCCACCGTCGAAGACATTCCCGCGGCCGTGCGCGCCGAAGTCCAGCGCCTCGACTTAGGCCCCAAAATCAATCCCGGCGAGACCATCGCCATCTCCGTCGGTAGCCGAGGCATTGCCAACATCGCGCTCGTGATCAAAAGCCTCGTGGACGAGTTCAAGGCCCTCGGCCTCCAGCCCTTTCTCGTCCCCGCCATGGGCAGCCACGGTGGCGGCATCGCCGAGGCGCAGCAGGAAATCATCGAAGGTTACGGCGTCACCGAAGAGTACACCGGCGTGCCCATTAAGTCGTCTATGGAAACCGTACAGGTGGGTGCGACCGAGGATGGCGTCCCGGTCTTTTTCGATAAATACGCCTTTGAAGCCGACCACGTTGCCGTCGTTGGCCGCGTCAAGCCGCACACTAACTTTGTCGGCGAAATCGAGAGCGGCCTGCACAAGATGATGCTCATCGGCTTGGGCAAGCACAAAGGCGCAGCCCTGTACCACCAAGCCATTGTCCACTACAGCTTCGACCGCATCATCCGCTCGGTCGGCCAAGCCGTCATCGACCAGTGCGGCGTGCTCATGGGGCTGGGCTTAGTCGAAAACCAGTACGACCAAACCGCGCTCATCAAGAGCGTAGGAGCCGACGAGTTCGTGGAACGCGAAAAGGAATTGCTAGTCCTCGCCAAGGAATGGATGCCGCGCCTGCCCTTTGACGAAGTTGATCTGCTCATCGTCGATGCGATCGGCAAAAACATCTCCGGCGCTGGCATGGACACCAACGTCGTCGGCCGCAAGTTCCACGACAACCACGCCGCCGACAAGGAGTACCCCAAGGTCACCCGCATCCTAGTCCGCAGCCTGACCGAAGAAACCCACGGCAACGCCTCGGGCATCGGCATCGCCGAATACGCGCACAAGCGCGCCATCGAGGAGATGGACCGCGAGATCACCTACATCAACTGCATGACCGGCAACCACCCCTCGGGCGCACACATCCCGCTCTACTTCGACACGGACCACATCTGCATTGAAAAGGCCCTAGAAACCGTCGGCCTAGTCGAGCCTAAAAACGCCAAGGTCCTGCGCATCCACAACACCTTGGAGCTAGGCGAACTCTTCGTCTCAGAAGCCTATCGCTCCGAAGTCGAACAGCGCGAGGACTTGGAAATCATCGCCGAGGCCGAGGAAATGCCCTTCGACGACAACGGCGATTTGCCGCTTGCATTTTAGCACATGGCAAAAAAATCGCGGGGCGTGTCCCCTATTTTCTTGGACGAGAAGCCGCATCGTTCAGCGACCGCGAGCTATACGCGCCGCCGCATCGTGTTCGGCTGGTACGGCGGAAAATTCTCTCACCTCGACTGGCTGCTACCCCTGCTGCCGGAGTGCCACCATTACTGCGAGCCGTTTGCCGGTTCTGGAGCCGTGCTCATCAACCGAACACCGGCTCCTGTCGAGACCTATAACGATCTCGACGGTGAGGTAGTGAACTTCTTTCGGGTGCTGCGAGACCAGCACCAAGAGCTAATCCGCGCTATCGCCCTGACGCCATTCTCGCGCGAGGAATACTACTACGCCATCTACGGCAGTGCGGAGGACATCAGTGACTTAGAACGCGCCCGACGCTTTTACATCAGAGCACGGCAGACCCGCACCGGGCTAGCGCAAACGGCATCTCTTGGCCGTTGGGCCAACTGCAAGAATACGAGCCGCGCTGGTATGTCTGGCGTGGTCTCTCGCTGGTTAGGGAGTGTAGATGCGCTCGACGAGATTGCACAGCGTCTGATCCGAGTCCAGATTGAAAACCGACCCGCTGTCGATGTGATTCAACTCTACGACAGCCACAAAACCTTGTTCTACTGCGACCCTCCCTACTTACACGCCACTCGTGGCGATACCAAAGCATACGGCTTTGAAATGGACGAAGCCGAACACCACGCGTTGGCAGAAGTCGTCAATGCCTGCGAGGGCAAGGTGGCCATGTCCGGCTACCATCATCCCTTAATGGACGAGTTGTTCCCACCCGATCACTGGTTCAAAACAGAGGGGCCGGACAAGACCATCCATTCCACCAAGGATAGCCGGCGCGAAGTGCTGTGGACTAACTATGAGCCGGAAGTTCTAGGTACACGACAGTAGGGCCTCTGGCCCGCGCTCCCAAGGCGACACCAAAACATGCCCACTCAGGTCAAGTGTCGTGTACCGCTATACTTCAAAATCACCGACTATAGATAAGATGCGTATGACGCGCCCAGCTTGGGGTAAGACCGACGACAAGGGCTTCCACCCTCTTGCACACCACTGCATGGACGTGGCAGCGGTATTCGCGCGAATGCTGGAAGTACCCGTCATCAGGAATCGAGTCGAGACTGCTGCTGGGCAACCGCTGACGGCTGTGGAGTTCGAACGCCTAACTGCCCTAGCATTTCTGCACGACATCGGAAAGCTGCATCCAGGCTTTCAAGCGAAAGGCTGGCCGGAGGGACTTTGGCACGGGCCGAAGCGCGGACATCTCAAAGAAGGCTTGGAGTTCCTGATGTTGGCCTATCAGTACGACAAACATCCTTTCCACAGAACTATACTGCAATTCCTACGGTGGGGCGACGCTGTTGAGTCGCTCTTGAAGGTAATGCTCGCTCACCACGGAAAGCCTGTGTCGCAGCCTTCAGATCCGACGGGACGAGATTGGAAGACGTTGCCGCATTACGACTGGCAGGCCGAAGCGCACAAAATGGACGAAGCCCTCCATTGCTGGTTCGCCCCCGCCTTCGAGTCCGATTCGGTATCGCTACCCGACAATCCTCCTTTTCATCACGCCATTGCGGGGTACGTTGCCCTTGCGGACTGGATCGGATCGGATCGTCGATTCTTTGAGTTCTTGGAACCCTTTGATCTCTCATATCAAGAAAAAGCGCGTGAGAATGCGAAACGGGCCTTGGAAATGATTGGTTTTGATTCGAGCGCTTTTGATCAACAGCCTGCCCCAAAGTTTTCTGATCTGACTCCCTTTTCCTCGCCTAATTCCGCGCAAGCTGTGGTTGGGGCTGTGGAGCCGGATGCAAAGCTCGTGATCCTTGAAGCCGAAACCGGCTCCGGCAAGACTGAGGCGGCCTTGTGGCGTTTTACGCAGTTACTCGCGGCAGGAGCGGTATCGGGTCTCTATTTCGCTGTGCCGACTCGGGCAGCAGCGCGACAACTGCATAGGCGCGTCAATGACGCGCTATGCCGGGTGTTCGGTAAGGGCGCACTAGAGACTGTCCTGGCCATTCCGGGAATGGTACGTGCGGGAGAGGCGGAAGGCCGCCGCCTACCCGACTGGAAGGTACTGTGGGAAGACCATGAGGGGCCGGTTCCCACTCGTTGGGCCGCAGAGTACGCGACTCGATTCCTCGCAGCGACAGTCGCGGTCGGCACGGTTGATCAAGCCATGCTAGCCGGTCTTCAGGTCAAACACGCGCATCTGCGCGGCAGCGCACTGAGCCGCAGTTTGCTAGTGATTGACGAAGTACATGCTTCTGATGCCTACATGACTGAGGTCTTGGTTCATCTTTTGCAAGGCCATCTTGCCACAGGGGGCTACGCGATGCTGATGTCAGCAACCTTAGGATCTCGGGCGCGAGTCCGCTGGACTGGCGAATCACAGCCGGATTTCAAGGATGCTAGCACGACGCCTTATCCAGCGGTCTGGATTCGCGGAGAAGATGCCCCGCGCATACCAGCTATCCCCGATCGTTCCAAAAAAGTGCATCTCCAAACCATCTCGACGATGGCCCCAGAGGACACGGCGAAACACGCGGTCACAGCGGCGAAACAAGGGGCGCGGGTATTGGTCATCCGTAACACTGTAAAGGCGGCGATTGCCACCTGGCAAGCTGTGCAAGAGACCGGGAACATATCGCTGCTCATGCAGGCAAAAGGCTACCCTGCGCTCCATCACGGACGTTTTGCAGTTGAAGATCGGGTGCTGCTTGATGCAGCTACAGAGGCAACCCTCAGTCCGAAACGAATGCCGGGTACATCGGGCTGCATCGTGATCGGAACGCAGACGCTCGAACAGTCGCTCGACATTGACGCCGACCTGCTGATCACGGATTTGTGTCCCATGGACGTGCTATTGCAGCGGATCGGACGCCTACACCGACACGATCTGCCCCGGCCAAAAGGCTTTGAGGCCGCCCGAGCACAGGTATTGCTGCCTGAAGGCGGGTTGGATCGGCTCGCTGCACCCCCGGATTTCGAGAATGGTCTGGGAGCGTGGAAGAACGAAAACAGCGACATCAACGGCATCTACATCGATCTCGCCATTCTTGAACTGACTCGGCAACTCATCGTAGAACACACCACTTGGGTAATCCCGACCATGAACCGCGAACTGGTCGAGGGCGCAACCCATCCCGACCGCATTAACGAGCTAATTATTAAAAAAGGCGCGGATTGGGATAGCTATAACCGGACGGTAAGTGGAGCACAAGCAGCAGCAGAAATGGTCGCGCAACTCTGCGTAGTGGATCGTGAAGGACCGTTTGCAGACTTGTGCTTCCCTAGTTCGGATGAACGCATTATGACCCGCCTAGGTGAGGAGGGCGCAATCCTGAAGTTCAAGCCGTCAACCATCGGCCCCTTCGGCCAGCCAGTGACGCGGATTACTCTGCCCGCACATTGGCCCCACGGCATCAAGGAGGAGGACGAAATGACAACCGAACGTGAGGGCGAAGACCTGATCCTGTCGATAGGGACTCAGAGCTTTCGGTACTCGCGAGGAGGCTTGGTACAGTGAGGAGACTTGACAACAGAGATATTAGTTTTTAGTTTTAAAATTTTTAAAATTTAAAACGGTGTTGCTGTTACTAAATTTTTTGCTTTATGTTCTTAACTCAACAAAGGGGGCAATTATGTCGCACAACTGTCTTGAAATCAAACTGATGGAGAAGGAACAAGTCTGGACGCGGACACGCCAAATGACGTTGACAATCTCGCAAGACGTCACTGCATCTGATTCCCGAAGCCGAGTTCGGGATAGGCCCGGTGTGGCTGTAACGCTATCCATTAGCCACGACGATTCCCCATCTCTTATGGGGGAAAAAATAAATCGGGTTGACCTGTGAACTTACTCCACGACCCTACCCTGACGATCTCCGGGGGTGCTAAAGTCTCACTCCCCGATCTGCTAGCCGCGATGGTACGCGGAGAAGTGCGGAATTTTCCGGCGTTGCGCCCACACCAACGTCCCGCGTGGCATATGTTCCTAGTGCAGCTAAGCGCATTAGCCCTCTGGATAGCCGACCGCGAGGAACTGCCGATGGATGCGGCAGACTGGAAAGCGGACTTGAGTGGATTGACGCCCGACCATGCTGACGACGAACCTTGGCGATTGGTAGTAGCCGATCAAAGCAAGCCCGCTTTCTTACAACCTCCAGTACCAAAAAATCTAAAATGGTCTCCCATCGAGACGCCTGATGCGCTCGACATGCTCATCACCTCCCGCAATCACGACCTGAAACAGAATGTGGCGAGGCAGGCTGAGCCCGAGGACTGGGTATTCGCCTTAGTGTCGCTGCAAACATCCGAGGGATATGGTGGCAGCGGGAATCAGGGTATCGCACGCATGAACGGCGGTTCATCCAGCCGCCCGATGTTGGGCCTAGTGCCCTCTCAGGCTGAAAATTTGACGGTCAATGCTTCTGCTTGGTGGGCGCGGGATGTACGGCAGTTGATCAAGGCACGCAAGGCTAATAACGAGAGCGGGCCATGTGTCGCGGGCGGTGACGCGCTCCTGTGGTGTCTCGACTGGCCTGAAAATCGCCAACTCAGTCTGCGCGATCTGGATCCGTGGTTTATTGAAGTCTGTCGCCGAATCCGGCTGACGGACGCGGGCGGCGTAATTTCCGCACAGCGTAGCACGTCAAAGGCAACGCGAGTCGATGCAAAGATGGCCAAAGGCGTGGTCGGCGATCCTTGGGCTCCTGTACATAAGGAAGGTAAGAGCTTCACGCTCACTCAAGGATACAATTACAAAACTCTTTGTGATCTCCTGTTCTCTGGCGACTGGCAATCGCCTTTGCTCGTACAGCCAAGAGCAGACGAAACCACCGACATGCTGTTAATAGCCGAAGGCATCTCGCGCGGCAACTCCAAGACTGAAGGCTTCCACTCCCGCGTCGTGCCGATTCCAAGCAAAGTCGTACCGCTGTTCTCATCAGAAAACGCAGCGACCCTTTCCAAGGCGCAAATAGAAGAGATTGGGAAGTTCGATCAAGCGTTGCGCAATTCGCTCTCACTAGTGGCAGCCGGCGGCGACCGGGAAGCGCGGAAGAAGGAGCACTTCGCACACACCAACCCGGCTCGCGCCCGATTCGATCACGTCGCCGATCAACTGTTTTTCATGCACCTGTGGCGGCGTGTTGAGGAGGCGACAGCCTCCGACCACGAGAGCTCAGCCAAGGCTAAGACCGCTTTTCTAGTCAATCTTCGGGAGAAGGCAGAAGCTGAACTGAAAGCCGCGTTGCCCGCCATGCCCTGCACGGCGATCCAGAGACCGCGGGCCGAGGCACGAGCTTGGCGGGCGTTCTACGGTGCGATCTGGAAAGAATATCCCGAACTATTCGAGAAGGAGAATGCCAATGCAGCAGCGTGAAAGTCCTTGGGCAAAGGCCGTGCTCGCCGCGGCCAAGCTGATGCAACACCTCGACCCTGGTCAACTGGCCGAATGTCGGCGGATGGACGGACAGACTGGAGCACCCGCCTTTTGGCGACTGGTGGCGCAGCATCCGAATACCATTGGCCGTCATAACCATACGGACCAGTGGATGGAGATTGTCCGCATCCTAGCTATCCTGACACCAAAGGGCGATCCTACACAACGCCCCGATTTGCATGACTCCAAGCGTCGTCTTGGCGAGGTGTTGTGTGACGGGGGCGATCCAAGTTGGACCGGCCCGACACCTGTATTCAGTGAGCGCCGCTTGGCACAGTTGATGGCCGTACGCGGAGACCAGCGAGCGGTGCTGCTGAGACGGGCGGCCCAAATGCTCGCCCGCAGCCGTATACCAATCAGCGGAGTCAATGTTGTCGATATCGCCCAAGTCCTGCTCCAGCCCGAAAATGGCCGCCTGCTAGCCGAACCGTATTATCGCCGGCTCGATCGAGCCGAACAAAACGCAAAAAAATCCGCAGAAGGAGTTACCTAATGCCCGAACCACGTTTCCTACAGATCCACACCCTCAGCCCTTACACCGCTGCCCTCCTGAACCGCGATGACAGCGGGTTGGCGAAACGTCTTCCCTACGGCGATGCGTTGCGCACCCGGGTCTCTTCCCAATGCCTTAAGCGACACTGGCGCATCGCTGAAGACAGACATTCGCTAAACGCTATTGATGGCGCAGAAAAGGCCTTTCGATCACGTGAATTGGTGACGCGAGAGGTGATCGCACCATTAAAAAAACGTTTTTCCAACGAAGTGGTAGACGCGCTAGCACCGGAATTCCAAATGGCCGTTTACGGTGACAAAGGTGCGGAGAAAAAGTCCCGTCAGACATTATTGTTCGGCGAACCCGAACTTAAATGGCTTTCGCAGGAGGCCTCAAATCTGGCTGAACAAGCCAATGGCGATGCGGAAGCGGCTAAATCCGCCGCACAGAGTTGGAAGAAGGAATTTCGTGCGAATATCAAAACCATGCGCGACAATGCTACCCTCCCCGCCGGTCTCGTCTCGGCATTATTCGGACGAATGGTGACATCGGATACGGATGCGAACATTACTGCGCCAGTACATGTCGCTCATGCCTTTACCGTGCATGAGGAAGAGCCGGAGAGCGACTACTTCACGGCTGTCGATGACCTTTCCGACGACGAACCGGGAGCGGACACCATTCAGGAGACTGAGCTTACTTCCGGCTTATTTTATGGCTATGTGGTCGTCGATTTGCCGGGGCTACTCAAAAACCTCAACGGCGATGAGAAGCTGGCCGGACAAGTGTTGCACAACCTGATCTACCTAATCGCAGAAGTTTCGCCCGGTGCCAAGCTCGGCTCCACAGCCCCTTACGGCAGGGCGTCCTTCATGCTGCTGGAAGCTGGAGACAGGCAGCCTCGTAGCTTGGCCGAAGCCTATCGCAAACCCTGTGCCCCTCATGCTGATAAGGCGATTAAGGCTTTGTCCATACACCTTGAGGCTCTTGATGAAGCCTATGCCACCGGAGAGGAACGGAGAGTAATGTCGCTGACGGATACACAAGTTCCAAGAGCTGCGCTCGGATCACTGGCCGATCTGGCAACTTGGGCGCAGAACCTCGCAGCATCGCAACCATGAGTTATCGCTGGCTCGTCTTGCAACTTGATGCACCGCTCATGGCCTTTGGCGGAGTGGCAGTGGATCAGATCGGCCCGGTTCGGGACTTCCCCGCAGCCTCCATGCTCACGGGACTAATCGGCAACACGCTCGGCTGGCACTGGTCGGACCGGACCGCGCATCAGGCCATTCAGGATCGACTCGTGTTCGCCGCACGCCGTGAGCGGGAAGGAATGCTGCTGACAGATATGCAAAACGCACAACTTTCTAAGACAGACAAGGGCTGGACGACGCATGGCACACCGGAAGGACGCGATGGCGCAAGCTATCAAGCCCCCCATCGACGGCAACGCGAGTATCACGCCGATCTTTCGGTGCGCGTGGTTCTGCGTCTCGCACCGGCTGAGGAATCCCCGACGCTCGACGAACTAGCCGAGGCACTTGATCAACCCGCACGTCCATTGTTCTTGGGGCGCAAATCGTGCCTTCCTTCTGCCCCCCTACTGGCACAGGGATCAGACCGCTGGGTTGTAGGCGACACGGCTTATGCAGCACTTCGCGCCGTGCCGGGAGCGAGCAAACCGCTACGTGCATTATGGCCCGTAGGCGAGGGGCCGGAAGAGGTCGGGGACGACGTATCTCATATCGCTGATCTAGCCGACCTGCGGAACTGGCGCACGGGCCTGCACAGCGGGTCGCGTCTCATAGTGGAGGGCCGGATAACTCCGGTACAAGCCGAATGACAGCACTGCATCTAATCCGCGTACCGGTAGATACCCACGCGCTCGTTCGATGGGCGCGGGAACGTGGCTGGGTTAGGGGGCGAGTTATTGCTTTTGACGAGGGGCGAGCACTGCATCACCTAGTGGACGAGGTAGTTGGGCCGGGTGTTTTGCGTCCCTTTCGGCTGCTAGTCCCACCCCGGCAGAACAAGGGCAACCTCTATGCGTATTCCGCGTTGGATGATGAGTCCCTACGAGCCGACGCACAAATACAGGCTCTACCGGAACACCTAAACGTCTTGTCCCTTGATGCTCTAAAGAGCAAGCCGATGCCCCTCGACTGGCGTGTAGGTCAGCGGTTGGGCTTCGACCTCCGCGCACGTCCCGTCCGTCGCCTGCGGCAAGATATGGAGATCCCTTCAGGAGGGCGCAAGAGGAAAGGGGCTGAGGTTGATGCGTTTCAGGTGGAAGCCCTGCACCGACACCCCACTAACCGAGAGGGTATGGCAAGCGAAAATCGAACGCGAGAAGCTGTTTATCTCGACTGGCTGGCCGAACGACTCTCGGGGTCTGCCACTCTCGACTTTTCAGCAAGTAAGCTCACTCGATTCCGCCGTACTCGCGTCGCACGTGGGGAACGCGGCTCCGAAGGCCCGGACGCCACGATACATGGAACCTTGACCATCACTGATCCGACAACCTTCGCCACCCTGCTAGCGCGGGGCGTGGGTCGTCACCGGGCCTATGGCTATGGGATGTTGCTACTGCGCTCACCCAATCGCCCGGTTCCCAAACACTAGATGCTTCTAGGTCGTCTCGGTCTCGATAGCGCGAAAGTCCCCCACAAGGACCGGGCTGGGTTGCTCTATCTCGCACGAGGTGCGCTCACTGCACGAGATGGTACGCTCGCCTTCATGCAGGGGGATGCAACAAGGGCTGACGCGCTTGGTCCCGGTGATTACGCGATCCCGCTTCAGGGCATCTCTATGATCCTGCTCGGTCCCGGCTCCACCGTAAGCCATGACGCGCTGAGGCTTCTCGCTCATGCTCGGACGGCTCTCGCGGCAGTTGGGGAGGATGGTGTACGTCTCTATACTGCACCGCCGTTGATCCCGGATCGCTCAGGACTTGCGCGGCAGCAAGCACGGGTTTGGGCTGACGACAACTCGCGGTTGCTAATTGCTCAGCGCATGTATGCCTGGCGATTAGGCAGGGTGCTGCCCCAACGTTCTCTCGACGTGCTGCGAGGTATTGAAGGAGCACGAATGAAGGAGAGCTACCGGCTACTTGCACGGCAGATCGGGGTGGACTGGCACGGCCGTCGTTACGACCGTGCCCATCCAACGGCGGCGGACCTACCCAACCAAGCACTCAATCACGCTTCTAGTGCGGTGGAGGCCGCTGCCGCTATCGCCGTTGCCGCAACCGGAACGATTCCACAACTAGGCTTTATCCATGAGGATCCAGGACAATCATTCGTGCTGGACATCTCTGATCTTTACCGAGACCGCGTGACGATCCCCTGCGCCTTCCGCGCTGCCAAACGCGCTACCGAACAGCCGGGTGAGAACATCGAACGTCTTACTCGCCGCCTCGTTGGGCAGACATTAGCCCGCGAACAGGTCATCCCCGCGATGATTGACCGAATTAAATCACTATTCGCCGAACAGCCCGAGGGAAAATAAGCGCACGATGCCGATGGCCATGGTCGTCACTCGCAATGTCGAGGCTCGCTACCGGGGTTTTCTTACGTCAGTAATGTTGGAGGTCGCTCCCGGCGTTTATGTAGGACCAGACCTGTCAATGGGTGTCCGGACGCGAGTGTGGGATGTTTTGTCAGAGTGGTGGTTAGCACTTGGCAACGGGTCAATCGTCATGGTCTGGCGCGATACAAAGGCTGTCGGCAATCTCCACATCGAAACTCTTGGAGAACCTCCAAAGGAGATCGTGGACGCCGATGGAGTGCTGCTCGTAAAGCGAAAATAGCCTCGACCAAGACCTTCGTAACCCCTGACCTTGTAAGAATAGTCCCCATATGGCAGCATTGATGACTTTTTGTCGTAGAGTTTCCCCCGCCCGTGCGGGGATAGACCTCATGGGGAATTTTTATCCATATTCTTAGACGAGTTTCCCCCGCCCGTGCGGGGATAGACCGTGTCTATTGGGTTGCAAGCAATCGACAAGTCCGTTTCCCCCGCCCGTGCGGGGATAGACCCTGAGTACGCCCACTGCTGGGCCCGGTTATCTAGTTTCCCCCGCCCGTGCGGGGATAGACCCAGCAAGAATCACGCCGGCGCATTTCTGAGATGGTTTCCCCCGCCCGTGCGGGGATAGACCCGAAGGAGGCAAGCTTGTGGTCAAAGTTGAGACGTTTCCCCCGCCCGTGCGGGGATAGACCCATTCAGCGTCTATTGGCTGCGTCCAGTTCTGCGTTTCCCCCGCCCGTGCGGGGATAGACCATGGCGGCCAAAGCCTCGACCGGACAGGTTGACGTTTCCCCCGCCCGTGCGGGGATAGACCTTCTCAACCTCATCGTAGCTGTTTTCCAGCACGTTTCCCCCGCCCGTGCGGGGATAGACCCATGCCCACCGTCATGGTGGTAATTATCGCCATGTTTCCCCCGCCCGTGCGGGGATAGACCCAGATCGCGAGTAACAGTTCCCCCGGCGTCCTCGTTTCCCCCGCCCGTGCGGGGATAGACCCAGGATAAACTCGCCCTATTGGCCCAAAAAGGTGTTTCCCCCGCCCGTGCGGGGATAGACCCGTCTCCAGCGTCAGCTTCTCCAGCCGGTAGAGGTTTCCCCCGCCCGTGCGGGGATAGACCCATAGTTAGCCCCAGAAGGCCTTGTCAAATTGAGTTTCCCCCGCCCGTGCGGGGATAGACCCGCCCAGCAGGTGATGGCCACCCACAACGAGCTGTTTCCCCCGCCCGTGCGGGGATAGACCCGATGGTTCAAGAGGGCCTGCCGGACCGCCAGGGTTTCCCCCGCCCGTGCGGGGATAGACCCATCGTCGACCAGCTCACCGCCCAAGGCAAAATGTTTCCCCCGCCCGTGCGGGGATAGACCCCACGCATAATTTACCAGACGAAAGGGAGGAC
>JAJEEZ010000327.1:0-2512 GCA_022820705.1 Candidatus Latescibacterota bacterium
CTAGCGCGGCTTCCATCTCCACGAGCGCACGACGCGCCTACTGAATTGAATTCTCTCGCTCACTGAGCTGACGCCGGAGGCGGTACAGCAGGGGCCGAGCGGGGTCGCGGTCTGGCGCTAGCGCGAGGAGTTGATCGACCAAGCGCAACGGCTCGGTGACCTGCTCCTCCGGCTCTTGGTCCTTGTCGTATTCGTGCGATTCCCTGCGGTTCATATTTCAATCCGCTCCCCTTTCCAAATTGTAAGGGAAGATGTTAGTAGATCACGTCGCCGAGACGCCCGTAGCGCACTCGGCTGGGCAGCCGCCAGATAAAGGTGGCCACCACCGCGGGCAGGGACGTCAAGCCCCGATAGTAAGGCCCGCGGGTGTCGGGCTCCCACGACCAATAGATATTCATGGCCTTGCCCTTGATCAACCGCTTGGGCACGGCGCGAAAATAGCGGCTGTCCGAACTGTTGTCGCGGTTGTCGCCCATCATAAAGAAATGGTCTTCGGGCACAATATACGGACCAAAGTTGTCGCGGGGATTGAGCTCACGCGGATAGTACGCCCGGTCGGTGTGCTTGGCTAGCGGGGGCTCTTGCACCGGCTTGCCATCGACGTGGAGCACTTTATTGATGATGTGAACTTCTTGACCCCCAACGGCCACGCAACGCTTGATCAAGTCGCGCCCCTCGTCCTGCGGAGAGCGAAAAATGACAATGTCGCCCGGCTGCGGTTCCTTGAGTGCAGGCAGGCGGAAGAGAGAAATGCTCGTCAGGGGCACATCGACCGGAACACCATAGACAAACTTGTTGGCCAGCAGATAATCACCCACCAAGAGCGTATCTTCCATCGAACTGGAAGGAATGTAAAAGGCCTGCACCACACTGGTGCGAATGACCAAAAACAAACCCACGACAGTCAGTATAGAATACAAGTATTGGCCAAGTTCGGACTTTGGCTTGGCTCGCTTCATCCGCAGTATCTCCTCAGACCTGAGTATAACAAACTACCCCCCTAGCCGCCATTTGTGCCTACTGTTTAGGCACCTTCACTACCTGCCCAGTTTCCCAGCTTTCGATAAGCGACTCAATTATCAACTGGACCCGCAAGGCATCCTCCCCTTTGGCATCCACCTGCGCAGGCGGGACTTGGTTTAGCAAATCGTCGATCCAAGCGTTGATGCGCGCCGGAAAGGTATCCGCAAAGCCGCCCATGCCCCCGAGGTGATCGTAACTTTCTACCTCGCGCGAAAAGCGCGGGTAAAACGTCAGCTTCTCGCAGGCTTCGTTGATGATGATCCGTCCCTCCGAGCCGACCAGTTCCAAGGTCTCCAGGCCATAGCTTCCCCCGGCGTCGTACGACCCGGTCAAATGCCCGATGACGCCATTCTCGTACAGCAGGTTCGCCTGCACATTGGACCAGATTTGTCTCCCTTTTCCCTTCTTGAAAAAGGCGTGTACCCGATCCACTCCGCCGGCAAAATAGCTCATCACGTCCAGCGAGTGCGGGTGCAGAGCGCGGATGTGGAACCACGGGCTCGACTCGTTGGGATTGTTGATCCACATCGTCATGTTGATTATCTGTAGCTCCCCGAGCCGCCCGTTGGCCAGCCATTCCTTGGCCTTAACGGCCGCAGGCGTGAAGCGGTGATTCAGATTGATCCCATAGGGCAACTGCTTTTCCTCGGCCAAGGCCACCATTTCCCGCGCCTTGGGAATTTCATTGGAAATCGGCTTCTCGCCCAGCACCGGAATGCCAGCCCGCAAAAGCGCCATCGTCGGCTCGTAGTGATCGCCCCCGTTTTCCACCCCAGCCGTGGTCACCGAGCAGGCGTCGAGCTGCAGGCCGCTGGCGATCATTTCCTCGATCGAATAGAAGGCCTGCGCCTCATAGGACGCAGCCGCTTTGTCCGCTTGCTCTTTAACCATATCGCACACAGCAACGACCTTTGCGTTCTCGTTTGCCGTGTAGCAACGGGCGTGATTGTTGCCAATTCCACCCATGCCGACAATCCCAATGTGAAGCATTGCAAACTCCTTTTTAACTTTTTGGAATAATTAGTGCCTAATCTATGAGAACTATTCTGCGTCCATCTGCGCCATCTGTGGATCATCCTTATTGAACGGCCACCGACGTTGGCAGTTCCACTCCCAATTCGGCCGCCAAGGCTCCTATCTCAGCCCAAGCTGTCTCATCCACGTCCAGACCATCGCGCCGCCGCGCCTGCAACCGCTGGTGCGCCCGCTCTCCAGGCAGCAATACCTCGGCCACCCCAGTAGTTGGCGGACACGACTTGACCCACTCGACAAAACCTGCGACCTCGGCGTAAAACTCGTCCAACGGCAGAAAAACCGCGACATTGAGCACGGCGATGAACAGCGCATTGCCCGTGCGCCCAGGCGCTTCTTGCGTCATCCCGGCCCCGGAAAGCGACCCGGCCAGAATATCGACCAAGACGGAAAGCCCGTAGCCCTTGTGCCCACTCTGTGGGAAACCGAGCGGCAAAATCGCGCCAGCGGGCGGGCC
>JAJEEZ010000371.1:0-4444 GCA_022820705.1 Candidatus Latescibacterota bacterium
CCTACTCGCGGATTGAAGTTAATCCACACCGCATCACCGCGCTGTGGGACGTACTCGGTCGATCTCACCATACTTCACTGCCCGTCGCAGGTCCAGTATCTATTTCGCCGTGTAAGTTGTGCTCAGTCACCTTGGCTAAAAGATCGTCCAACTTCAAGCCAGACGGCCTTACGAGTTCAATGACTAACTCCTTACCACGTAGCGATAATTCGACCGGTGAGTTGAGTTCAAGCCCAATCTGGCTAGCGAGTGGTTTGGGAATACGCAGGGCTAAACTATTGCCCCATTTTTGCACGCGAGTTTCCATATCTTACCTCCTCTAAAACATTAGATACAATGCGGATACATTGAGAATCGGCATTTATCAAGACCGGTTTTGCATGCGGTTCTCTGCTCTTGTGCTCGGAGACGAATCTACTGGATTTGGCAATCCAGCTATGTTTCACCATCCACGTGCACGTTGCGGCAAACGCATTTGCCTTGCAGAATATCCTGAACCAATAACGCAAGAGGAACGCAATGCCTATCAGCGCCAAAGACCTCCAAGCCGCCCTCCCCGACCTCGAAAGCACTCAGGGTTGCGAGGGCCTTGAAAAAACCGTCACCATTCACCGCGACCCTTGGGGAATCCCCCATATCCAAGCTGAATCGGAAGCCGACCTGTTCTTCGCCCAAGGCTTTGCCACGGCCCAAGACCGCCTGTGGCATATGGACTTCGATCGTCATCAGGCTTTGGGCCGCTGGTCCGAATGGGCGGGTCCCGCAGGACTGGACCGCGACCGTCTCCTGCGCGCCGCTGGCATGGGCCGCACCGCCAAGTTGGACTACGAAGCGTCTAGTCCCCAAGCCCGCGCCATGCTCGACGCGTACGCCGCTGGCGTCAACGCCTTTTTGGCGAGGACAATGGCCCTACCCGTCGAATACCAACTCCTCGGCCAGCACCCCGAGCCGTGGGAAAGCTGGCACTGCCTCGCCGTGTACAAGATGCGCAACAGCCTGCTCGGGACCTTTGAATCCAAGCTCTGGCGGACTCGTCTCGCCCAAGTTGTCGGCCCTGAGAACCTCGCTCAACTAATCAAGGGCTATCCCCAAGGCCACCTGCTTACCGTGCCTCCGGGCACCGAGTACCAGGGAGAACCGCTCGACGGCCTTGCGGCCCTCAGCCGCGAAACCGACCCCGGCTCCAATGCGTGGTCCATCGCAGGTGAGTACACGGATTCGGGCTTGCCGCTGGTGGCTGGCGACTCGCACCGCGGCCTCGATACTCCTTCGGTCTATTACCAAGTCCATATCGCCTGCCCCGACTTCGCCGTCAGCGGCTACTCGGTGCCCGGCGTCCCCGGTGCCCTGCACTTTTGCCACAATGAGTACGTGGCTTGGGGCATGACCTATGGCAGTGCTGACACCCAGGACTTGTTCGTCGAGCGTTTCCGCGAAACGGCCGATGGCTTGGAGTACGAATTCAGCGGCGCGTGGCGGCCAGCGGAAATCCTGCGGGAAGAAATCCACGTCTGCGGCGCGGCATCCGTCGCCTCCGAGGTCGTCATTACTCACCACGGCCCCATCATCGCGGGCGACCCGCGCAAAGGCCAAGCCATCGCTATCAGCGACCCCGGTCTCATCGAAGGCACCCCTTGGGCCGACGCCGCCCGCGATGCCATGCGCTCCCGTTCGGTCGAGGATTTGCACCAAGCCTTTGCCCGCTGGAACGACCGCGTCAACAACTACGCTGTCGCCGACATCCACGGTCGCTTCGGCTATCTGCACGAGGGCCGGATCCCCGTGCGCGAGGATGCAAACGGCTGGCGTGCCGTCCCCGGCTGGACTGGCGAGCACGAGTGGCAAGGCTACATCCCCCACGCCGAGTTGCCCAAAGCCATAGACCCCGCAACAGGCTATGCCATCACCTGCAACCAGCGCGTGACCGGGTCCGATTATCCCTACTACGTCGGGCTTGTCTTTAGCCCCGACTACCGCGCCCGCCGCATCCAGACCCGCATCCTCGAACTAGCAAAGGGCACGGCCACGCCCGAGGCTATGGGCCGCATCCACGCCGAGCGCGTCTCGCTGCCAGCCCAAGTCTTTACGCGGGCCTTGCTCGCCATTGAGCCGCCCGACGCCGACTGCGCCCAAGCCCTCGACCTGCTGCGTCAGTGGGACTGCCGGATGGACCGCGATCAAATCCAGCCGGCGATCTATGCGCAAACCCGCAACCTGCTCGGCTACCACATAGCGCAACACCTGTTCGGTGACGACGCTTTGACCTTGCTCGCGGAGGCTGGCGGCGACGCTCACTGGCGTCTTATCAATCTCGAAGCGACTCTCGCGATTGAGCGCGGCGATACGGCACTGCTGCCGCCCGGCCAAACTTGGTCCCAAGCCCTGACTGAGGCCCTGACCGGCGCACTCGCCGCGCTCAAAGAGGCTCTCGGCGACGACATGGGCCAATGGCATTGGGGTCGCTTGCATCGCACCCAGCCTCAGCACCCATTCTCTGCGGTTTTTCCCGAGGCCGCTTCCCTCCTCGACCCTCCTTCGCTTCCCGTCCACGGCGACGGCGACACGCCTTTAGCCGGCAGCTATGCCTTCGACGACTTCACCGTTACGGGTCTGTCGGTCAATCGCTATATCTTCGATCCCTCCGACTGGACTCGCTCGCGCTGGATCGCGCCGCTGGGGGCCTCTGGCCACCCGGCTAGCCCGCACTACGCCGACCAAGCCCAGCTTTGGGCCGATGTGGAATTCATACCTCAGTTGTGGGATTGGCAGGAGATACGCGACCGGGCGGAGACGACGCAGCGATTGGTGCCGCCGGAGGAGTAGCTCCGAATAGCGACAAATGGATTTTATTGCAATAAATTGCCATTAAAGGTAATTTATTGTTATGAAATTCGATCAGTTGCTCGCCATCGTGGCCGATGAGCCGGTGTTTGAAACCGGCCTGCTCCTGGCCGGAGCCGTAAATCCAAGCGATATGCGGCGACAGCTCGTGCGCTGGACCCAAGCTGGACGCCTGCACCAACTACGGCGCGGGCTCTACGCGCTGGCACCGCCCTACCGCCAAACCGCACCCCATCCCTTCCTCGTCGCCAATCGACTGGTGCGCGGCTCTTATGTAAGTGGTCTGTCGGCGTTGGCCCACGCTGGCGTGATTCCCGAGTACGTGGCGGAAGTGACCAGTGTGACCGGTGGGCGTCCGCAGTTCCGCCAGACGCCGCTAGGTCGCTTTTCCTTTCGCCACCTCAAGACCGATCTGCTCTACGGCTATCAGCAAGTGGAGTTGGCGCATGGCCAGTCGGCTTTTGTCGCCGCGCCGGAAAAGGCACTGCTCGATCTGATCTATCTACAGCCGAATGGCGATGCTCCTGTCTATATCAATGAGCTACGCCTCGACTGGGGGAGCCTCGACCTAGCGGAACTGGATAGATTGGCTGCCATCGCCGCCCGTCCCAAATTGCTGAGAGCCGCGCGGTGCATTCGCGCACTAGCCGAAGACGAGACGTTGGGATACGAGGAGCTATGAAGGACCACCTGTTTCAGCTTGTGCAGGCGGCCGACCCCTTGCAGGGGCGCAACATCCTGCGCGAATACTTGCAGGCCCGCATCTTGGATGCTCTACAGCGTGCGGGGGCGATGGTGCCGCTGGCGTTTCAAGGGGGCACGAGCCTGCGCTTCCTCTTTGCGCTACCGCGCTACTCCGAAGACCTCGACTTTACGCTCGAAGGCGATGCGGCTTCCTACGATTTGCGCGCTTATTTAGCAGCTATTCGCGCGGAATTTGCTCGCGAAGGGTACGAAATCGGGCTCGGTTTAAATGACCAGCGGACCGTTCATCGTGCGTTCGTGCGCTTCAAGGGCCTGCTGTATGAAGCCGGTCTTTCTCCGCACCAAGACGCAATTCTCTCCGTGCGCATCGAGGTCGATACGAACCCACCAGCCGGTGCCGTGCTGGAGACTCGTTTGGTGCGCCGGCACGTGACACTGCGGCTCCAGCATCACGACCGGGCTTCCCTACTGGCCGGCAAACTACATGCGATCCTACAGCGCCCTTACACCAAAGGGCGGGATCTGTACGACCTGATATGGTACTTGAGCGACCGGACATGGCCTGCGCCCAATCTATCCCTACTCAACGCGGCATTGCAGCAGACTCAGTGGCCCGGCGAGACACTGACGGAGCGGACTTGGCGGGAAGTGCTTGGCAATCGGCTACGCGCTCTGGCGTGGGATCAGGCGGTGGCTGATGTGCGTCCGTTTTTGGAACGGGAGGAAGACGCGGCGCTATTGAACGTGGAAACTGCGTTGGAGCTACTGGTTGGCTAATCGCTCTAACTCCCGCTTCATTTTCCCAATGACTTCCGATAGTACTGCGGCGATATCGACTACCTATTCTTCGCTAATGATAAGCTGTCGGCGATGTGGGTTTTGTTGTCTCCTTGATCAC
>JAJEEZ010000322.1:0-4096 GCA_022820705.1 Candidatus Latescibacterota bacterium
GAAGATATCGTCCTCGACGCGGCGCAGGTCCTGAAAAACCCGCGCCCGCCCCCAGTTAGCGAAGTAGTGGTCCCCGGCCAGCATCAAGTAATCGGCGTGAGCGCGACGATGGTCGGAGTGTTGCGCGATTCGCTGGCGGCCCGCGGTCACCCGCAGGTCGGAATGTACAAAGGCCCCGACGTACAGATTGTAGCCCTTGCGGTCGCGCTTGTAGGGCAGGTCGGCCTCTTCGTCGTTTTCAAAGCGGTCAATCCAGCCGTTGTGGTTTTGGTCGATGCCGTAGAGGAACTCCGGTCGGTCGGTGTGAAAGCGCAGGAAAGGCTCCTCGTAGTCGGGCACTCGGTTGGGGCTTGAAGGAGTGTCGTTTTGGTTGAAGTCGGAGATCAGATCGTTGTTCTCGTCCCAGCCCGGAAAGATCTGACGATCCCTCGGCGACCCCTGCCGCGCCCAATCGGGAAAGCGATCCTGGTCGTCGTTGTCTTCGACGAATTCAAAGAAGCGCAATGGGTTTGCGTAATCGACAATGCCGTTGCGATCGACGACCTGAAACCCCGTCTGGTAATTGGGGGCCATGTCAAAGGCCTCCAACAGCGCGAAGTAGGGATAGGCGGTCTTGGAGACGTTGAGCATCCAAGCCTCGGCCTCACTGCTAGCGACGTGGTGCTTTTCAAGGTTGGGGTTGGGGTATTGCCGGTATTGGTGGTTGGCTGCGATTTCAAAGTAGGTGTTGAAGCCCTCTAAATCTGTGAACTCAAAGGTAAAACCGGCGATCTGATTAGCAGTCGGTAGCCCGTAATCGAGAGCCAACACCCGCTGGTTGGACGAATCCTTGACATTGCCCGCTGCCCGCGCCACTGGCACCGCCACGATCCGCTCCTGGAAGTCGGTCTGGCGATCAGAGGCCATCTCGACCAGATAGTCGTTGGCCAG
Organism: Candidatus Latescibacterota bacterium; assembly: GCA_022820705.1. GTDB lineage: Bacteria > Latescibacterota > UBA2968 > UBA8231 > UBA8231. The sequence continues at coordinate 931 of JAJEEZ010000322.1, forward strand.
CACCAGCTCGACCTGCACCCGCTGGATCTCGCTGGGGGGCGGCCCGGTGTAGGAGCGGTCCTGGAAATCGTAGCGCAGGCGGATTTCCTCGCGCCCGTCGGCAGCGAGAAAACCTCGGCGCTGGAATCCGCCCTCCACTAGCGGCCGGAAGCCGAGCTCCGAGCCTCTCGTGCGCTTGCCCGCTAGGTCCCAGATGACGATGTCTTGCGCGAAGAGCGCGCCGCCAGCCTCGCCGTCTTCGGGCGAATCGTCCTTAATGATTACTTCGATAAAACTGACGTTGGTCAAGTTCTGGGCACCAGTGAGGTTGCCCTTGAGGATATTGCCGTTGAATATCTCGGTTTGAGTCTGCACGTGGTGTGCGTTGAGATAGGTCCCACCGACCTTGACGAAATCGCCGACCTGCACCTCCAACCGGCTGCCGAGCAAGCTGGTGTTGTCCGTCTTCTCGGAGATGCCCCGCTGCGAGCCAGTCTCGTCGATCAGGCTGTTGAGCCGCGACAGCAGCATAGTGAGCGCGTATTTGTCGGAGAGGAGATCCCACTGGATGCCGTTGAAGCGCGGCTTGGAGAAGGTCATCGGCGTCAGCGTGGTGCGGATCTGGCTGCCAATGGTGATGGCGTAGTGGTATTGCCCTTTGTGGTCCGAGGCGATCAGTAGCTGGTTGAACCAACCGGCGAAGCTCCCATCCTGGGCCAATGTCGAACCAAAGGGCTGGGGGTTTTGCTGCCGCCAGTCGAAGATCGGCCAGCCTCGGGTCAGATAGTTGCCGTACACATCGTAGATATAGCTTCCTTCGAGCGAGGTGGAGACGTAGCGCTGGTACAAGTTGCGCGCGTAATTGGAGTACTCCCATTGCTTCCAGCGGTATTCGGCGTACAGCTCCTGCGGGATGTACCACTTGCGCACGGCCGGATCGAGCGCGTCGAAGAGCACGCCAGGCCCGCGCGGTTCAAAAGAGACTTTGCCGCCGCGTTTGACAGTGCCGAGGCGCGCACCGTAGTCTTGGGCCGCGAGAGGCAGCGAGAGTAGGGGTAGGAACAGCAGTACCCATAGCGATTGATACCTTCTTTTCTCGATCAATGCGCCACCCCCACCGTCCCGGTATGCACCTCCGCAAACGCATCCGACTGCACCCGCAACGCCCAAATATACGTCCCCGGCAATGCAGTTTTCCCATTCGCCAGTCGTCCATCCCACTGCACCTCTACCGGCCCGATTCCCCGCTCCGCGACAAACAGCTCATGCACCAACCGCCCCGCTAGATCAAACAACGCCAAGCGCACTGGCGCGGGCCGCGTTAGCTGCAACACGTTGAAAAACACGTTGAGATGATCGTTGATCCCATCGCCGTTGGGCGTAAAAATGCGCGACTCGAACGCGATCTCGCCGACTAACTTGCCAATCTGCGCCTTGGGAATCGCCACCGAGAGGTTCGATAGCTCGGGAAAATCTCCCGGCCCGAAATCCGTCGCCTCGCCTGGTGCCAACCGCTGCGGCACAGCATCCGCGCGGCTGTTGTAAACGCGGCCCGAAAAGGTGGTGCCAAAGCGAAAAATCGGCAGGTCGAACGTGAATTCCAGCACGGCCCCGTCGTCGCGGATGAGGGGAAAACTGAGACCGAAGCTGTCGTCGCGAATAAAATCCACCGCAAAGTCGAGCGGCTGCCCGCCAAGTGTTACCTCGCGCACCGCTGTGATTGGTACATTGGCGTCAATTTCCAAGCGATCAAAACCACGCACCGCCCCCGTGGAGCGCAGCCGCACTGCGTAGCGAAAGGTCGCCGGCTTTTCCGCCTCGGCCAGTCGCGGAAAAACCTCGGCGTGCAGCGAGTCTGCCAGCGGCGGCTGTAGGTAGTCAAAGCGCAGTTCGTCAACTTGGCGCGCCTCGAAGAGACCCGCCTCAAACTCAAAGCGGAACTGGATATAGCGGCGTGGGGTCGGTGCCCTCACCAGCTCGTCTATCCGCACCACAAACCACGGACTCCAGTGCTCGGTATCGCTGCGGATGCCGCCGCGATCGGCCGGCAATAGCGAATCGACATATCTTTCGCGGCTGACCTCGCGGAGCGCGCGAACGCTGTCGGCGTCGAAAAACCATTCGCGATAGACCAGCGGCGTGGGGTCGGTACCTGTCCGCACCCGCACCTCCAGATCCGAAAAATCCGCATGGCCAACCACGTCTTCAATCCACTCGACAAAGCCTATTGTGGCCCGGTCGCCTAAATCGATGACATTGGACAGATAGAGGCCCTGCTGCAAAAAACCCGTGCCATAGACCTCGACCTCGTCGATTTCAAAGGGCACGTCGGCCAGCGACTTGATCTTGACGAAGCGCACGTATTGCGGTGGGATGGCTACATCGACGACCGGCTCCTCGTTTTGCGCCTCGCGCTGGATCAGCACATCGGGCTGGCCGGAGGGAAACTGGTTGAGCCACAACTCGTAGCCGCGCAGAAAGTCATTGTGGAACGGCGTCGCCGGCGTCGCTACCACGGTGTTGCGCGGATAGAACTGCACCCGCCGCACCCCCACCGGCACCCCAAAGTCGAGGATCACCCAAATCCCCCTCGTTGCCACCCTCGGTTCGAAAATTGTCGGTTTGCGCTCGAAGGCCACCTCGTGGTCGCCGTTGACCGTACCTATGAGCTGGCGCTCGTGGCCGCGGCCGGAGTTCGGCGCTTGAATGGAACCGAACTCTAGAACCCGCGCGGCGATATTGACCTCTTCGTCGAAGTGCAGCGGTCCAATCCAGCCCGGTCGGTAGTCAAAGTCGATGGTCCCTCCCGGTGTGTTAGTCAACTCAACTTGGCCGAGCCGGGCATTGAGCACATGTTCGGGTTTGAGGCCATCGCCGCCCACTTGCCAAGCGGAGGTGCCTTGGTCGCCGAGCACGTAGGTCTGCGCCGGTTGGCCAAAGAGCCCCCCTGGCAGCACGAGCACCGCGATCCCCAACCAACCTCTCATCGGCTCAACCCCGCGTACAACGTCATAAAGACCAAACTCGCTTCCTGCGGTGCCCGCCCGGCAAAACGCCGCTGTTGGAACTGTACGCCGGTGGTGGTCACTAGTTGATACCCCTGATAGGCCGTGCGGTTTGTTAGTTGGGCGACTGCAGTCCAGCCGAAGAAGTCGGCATCCACTTCCTCACGTTTACCCTCCAAAAG